>DCDB01000366.1 GCA_002316215.1 Lachnospiraceae bacterium UBA1066
GCCGGACGGAGCAAAAGACGCCTCCATGCAGCCCTTCGTGCCCGTATACTCATAAAGGTCAGAAGTCTTCTCACAGTCACCTGTGCAGCGTACAAACGCAACCTTGCGTACGCCTTTTTCCGCCTTCGTACCCATTACGGCAGCCACTTCTGAAGCTACGCTGCTTCCCCCGACAACACAGGCATTGGCCGGCGCTTCGCCCTTTGCAATGGCACTGGCTAAAGCGTCGCATCCGGAGAAACCGCAGCCTCCGCAATTGGCTCCCGGAAGAAGGTTCCGGACAGCCGCTTCTTTTTCATCGACCGGAACGGCAAAAGCCTTTCCGGCAAAACCTAAAAACGCCCCGATAAAAAGGCCGACGCCACCAATGATCGCAGCCGCTATTAATATTCCGGATAACATTTTTCTACCTCCGAATCCTTATTTGAAAGCAGCAAAACCGAAAAATGCAATCGACATCAGCGCCGCTGTCACCATGACGATCGGGAATCCGCGGAAGGGTTTCGGGATGTCATTATATTCCATCTTTTCACGAATATAGGAAAGAAGAATGATAGCAATCGTATAGCCGAGTGCTGTTGCAAAGCCATAGACAGTGCCCTCGAGGATATTATAATCCTTCTGGACATTGATCAGGGCCACGCCCAGGACTGCGCAGTTCGTCGTAATAAGAGGCAGATAAATTCCGAGGGCATCATAAAGAGCCTTAACAAATTTCTTAAGGAACATTTCAACGAACTGCACAAGAGCCGCAACAATCAGGATAAAAACGATTGTCTTCAAATACTGGACTCCGAGCGGTACGAGAATAAAATTATACAGCACGCCGCATACCAGGCTGGAAAGGGTCAGGACAAAGGTCAGCGCCATTCCCATTCCGGAAGCCGTCTTGGTTTTATTCGAAACACCGAGAAAGGAACAGATGCCTAAGAATTGGCTGAGAACGACGTTATTGATCAGGCAGGCGGTCAGCGCCAGCATTAATAGTTCCATCTTTACGCCTCCTCTTCCTTATGGCGGGATTCAGCTGTTTCCCCTGCAGAAGTCTTGGAAGACAGAATTTCCGCCTTCTGCAACTTCTCTGGTTTACCGCCGCACATACCGACTTTCATACAGTTCATGCAGTCCCCGCAGGGCATACCCTGTGAAAGGTCAACATCTTTTCTTCTGGCAAAACCTATATGGAGCTTATTCATCAGGGCCACAAGAAAAGCCAGCACAAGGAAAGCGCCGGGAGCCAGGACAAATATATTGACCGGAACATAGGAAGCCGGAGTCACCTTGAGTCCGAAGAAAGTGCCCGCCCCGATAATCTCGCGGATACCGCCGATCAGGATAAGGGCCACCGTAAAGCCAAGTCCCATGCCAAGTCCGTCAAAGAAAGACGGAATCGGCGGATATTTTCCGGCATATGCTTCTGCTCTTCCCATGATGATGCAGTTGACGACGATCAGGGGAATGTAGATGCCGAGAGCCGCATAGACAGCCGGGGTATACCCTTCCATAAGAAAATCAACAATCGTGACGAAAGAGGCGATAACCACTATATATGCGGGCATACGCATCCTGTCCGGTATAATCTTGCGGAGCAGGGAAATAATTAAATTTGAAAGCGCAAGGATGGCTGTCGTGGAAAGCCCCATCCCGATGGCATTTGTTGCGGAAGTCGTCGTCGCCAGCGTGGGGCACATGCCCAGAACGAGGCAGAACGTAGGATTTTCAGTATAGATCCCGTTGACAATCCGCTCCGCAGGAGAATTCTTTTTTAAGCTCATTTTTGTGCCTCCATGTACTGACATGCAAGCAGAGCACCGTTGACCGCTTTAGTGACAGCTTTTGTCGTAACGGTCGCTCCGCTGATGGCATCAATCTCATCATCAGACGTTTTTCCCGACTTTGTCCATTTCACCTGATCGGCCTTAAGACCCTTGAACTGATCCATGAAATCAGCGTCCTTAGCTTTCATGCCCATGCCTGCGGTCTCGGATATCGAAAGGAACTGGATTCCGTTAATTGTCCCGTCGGATGTGATTCCTGCCATGAGCTCGATATCACCGCCGTAGCCTTCTGTATTTGTCACATCAACGACGTAACCCAGGGAAGCTCCCGAACTGTCTTTTGCCTCCGCAATACTGTTGATCTTTGTTTTCGTAATTCCGCCCTTGGTAAGAGCCTCCGCCACTGCTTTCGCATCGTACTGTGCCTCATCAAAGGTTGAAGCCGCTTCAAAAACGGCCTTGCAGGCATTATTTCTCGTCTTTTCCTCTTCCGCCGCAATCGGCGCCGCTGTAATTCCGTGGACGAGACCGAGAAGGATTCCCGCTACAAGGGTAATCAGCGTAATAATGACAGCGTCCTTTACGACCTGATTCTTCATGTTTTTGCAGCCTCCTTCTTACTTTTCTTTTCTTTTACGATTCCGAATGCAGTCGGACGCGTAAAATGTTCAATCAAAGGAACGAGGCAGTTCGAAAAAATAATGGCATAGGAAACGCCTTCCGCAGACGAACCCACCATTCGGAAAAGCCAGGTAAGAAGCCCAAGTACCGCTCCGAAAATAATTTTTCCGTTATTCGTGACGGGCGATGTCACATAATCCGTCGCCATGAACCAGGCGCCCAGCATGATGCCGCCCGCGCAGAGTTCTTCTACCGTGAAAATGAAAGGATTGCCGTAGCCTTTTGCTGCCGCCGTAATGCATACCAGAACCGCAAAGGTTCCGAGATAAACCACAGGAATGCGGAAATCAATCACCTTCATAAGCAGCAGGAAAACCGCCCCGATTAAAAGAGCGATGACAGAAGTCTCACCGATGACACCCTGGACATTACCTACAAAAAGCGCTCCCAGATCGAAATCCGATCCATTTTTCAGATAGGCAAGAGCCGTTGCGCCTGAGGTGGCATCCGTTGTTGCTGCAACTCTGGTCACGAGCGGCAGGAATCCGCCTTTCGATGCATAGTCCGTCATCTGTTTTGAAAATGAAATCAAAAGGAAGCACCGTGCACCGAGAGCAGGGTTCATAAAGTTCTGGCCGAGCCCGCCGTAAAGCTGTTTTATGATGAAGATGGCGAAAACAGAACCGATGACCGGGATCCACCAATAGATTTCCGGCGGCATATTGAGGCCAATTAAAAGTCCTGTCAGGGCTGCGCTCAGATCCGAAACCGTAATCGGTTTCTTCATCAGCTTTTCATAGACATATTCCGTAAGTACAGCGGAAAGCATCGAAACAAGCAAAATTAAAAGAGCATGAAAGCCGAAATTAAATATGCCGAAAACCGATGCCGGCATCAGCGCAATAATGACACAAAGCATAATTTTCTGAGTCGTCACGCCTTCACGGATATGAGGTGAGACGGAAACCTGATATAAATCACTCATTTTTCTCTCCCTCCTATCTTTTCTTTTTGCGATTTGCAAGAATCGTTCTTCTCATGGACTTGATATCCGCAGCCAGCGGACGTTTGGCCGGACACTGGAAACTGCAGGAACCGCATTCAACGCATTCCATTCCGTAGTATTCCAGGAATTTCTCCGTATCATGATGTTCGGCAAAGGTTGCCAGCTTGCAGGGCATCAGTCTTGCAGGACAGCCGTTTACGCATCTGGCGCAGCTGATGCAGGCCGTTTCCTTTTCTTTAGACACATCATCGTGCAGGAAACAGGTAAGGGCCCCTGAAGTTTTTGTAACAGGCACATCCAGGCCATAGAGAGCAAATCCCATCATCGGGCCACCGGATATCATTTTCTCGGGTTTCCCGATAAAGCCTCCTGCCGGCTCAATAAGCTCGTTGTAGGACGTTCCAACCTTCACTGAAAGATTTCTAGGATCTTTAACGGCATCACCTGAAACCGTAAAAATCCGTTCTGTCAGCGGCTGGCCGAGCATAACGGCTTTATAAACAGCGACAACCGTATCGATATTATCAACGACGCATCCTGCATCAGCCGGAAGCATGGAGGAATTGACCTTTCTTCCGGTAACGGCATTAATCAGGCATCGTTCAGCGCCTTCCGGATATTTTGTCATAACCGTCTTTACTTCAATACGCTTTTCATTTGCCGTAAGCGACTGCATCCTGGAAATTGCGTCCGGCTTATTATCTTCAATGCAAATATATCCTTTTGCATTGTCAAAGAGCCTGAGAATGCACTTAAGACCGGCAATAATCCACTCCGGGTTCTCAATCATCCTTCGATAATCAGACGTAAGATAAGGTTCACATTCGGAACCGTTTACGAGAACATAGTCGAGCTTGTCCGGTTCTTTCGGAGAAAGCTTAACATGTGTCGGGAAGCCGGCGCCGCCCATACCGACGACACCTGCTTCTTTAATCCTGTTTATGATTTCTTCTTTGGAAAGTGATTCAAGAGATTCTGCAGGATTGTACCGGACTTTTTCGTATTGACCGTCATTTTCGATAATGACCGCTTCGGCCATTTCACCGACTGCATTCTTACGCTTTTCAAAAGCTTTGACAGTGCCCGAAACCGACGAATGCACCGGTGCGGAAACAAAGCTTCCGGCCTCGGCAATTTTCTGGCCTGCAAGTACCCGGTCGCCGACCGCGACACACGGTTTCGCCGGAGCTCCGATATGCTGCGACAGCAGGAAAACCAGTTCTTTTCCCGGGCGGACCTCTGTAATCGGCTTATCCTTTGAGAGCTCCTTGCCCTCATAAGGATGGACGCCGCCTGTAAACGTGAGACGTTTCATTACTTTCCTCCTCACAAGTACCTACATTGTGCAATTTTGACCATGGGTACTTTAGACACTTCTACCATTATATATCAAAATCAATAAAAAATCACTATAAACGCCCCGCAGAAAATTGTATTTTATGTTATACTTTATCCATATGATAAAAAAAGAAATATTACTCAGTAAAATACCGTTTTCACATTCTCTAAAGGACGGTACAGCCATCCTCGACATAACGACTGACGGACGATACTGGCGAACAAGCCGGCTTCTTGGCGCCGACCTCATCCGGATTTCTGCCGCGCAGGACATCCCTGTTCTGATATCGTGGATTTCGGAAAAAGAACAGGATGAGTACGATATCCTTACGCAGCTTTTTAAAGAGATTGAAAATTCTTCAGTTATCATCACCTATAACGGCACTGCCTTCGACGTTCCCCATCTTACGCGCAAGGCACAGGCTTATGCCCTTTTTTCACCATTTTCCGGGAAGGAATTTCGGGATCTGTTTATTGAATACAAACCCCTTGCCATCCTGCTCGGCCTTCCTTCAAGGCGTCTTGAAGATTTTTCAGAACGCCTTCCTTCCGCTTCTTTTTTACGAAATGATGCCGAGCGGCTGCTTGCCGTCACATGCTTTGATTCTTTCATTTCCTTCTTCAGGGGCAGCTATCGCTTTGTTTCTGCAGCCCTTGAAAGAGACGTGATCATTTACAGCCTGTCCCTTAGGGAAAATGTTCCATTTCGCGTTTCACTCCCCGACGGCCCTTTTTATATAATTCTTGAAGGCGGACTTGCAAAACTGTCCGTCCGCATTATTGGCGGAAAACTCAGACGCTACTACACTAATATAAAAGACTACGACTATCTTCCGGCTGAAGGCTGCGCCATCCATAAATCGATGTCCGCCTTTGTGGAGAAAAACCGCAAAGAAAAAGCAGTTCGTACGAACTGCTTTACTTTAATCAATTACTCAGGGAAACTTTTGGAAGATAACGAAGATACCGCGAAATACATCTCTTCTGTCCTCGAGTATCTATACAGCCGCTGACGCATCCGCCGGCTTCTCCTGAAGCGGTTTTGCTTTCAGCAGTTTTTTCGGCCATACTTGAACTGACCTTACTGCTGTATAAAAGCTTCAGGATTACAGAACAGGTTTAAATATCATACCTGCGGTTCAGAATCCCCGCCTTCAGCCGGAATCTCTTCTTCAGGATTCTGCTCATAAGGCATTTCCTCAGCCGGCATATTCTCCTGCTCAAGAGCTTTCATGGAAAGAGAAATCTTATGGTCGTTGGCATTGAAATCCACAACCTTAGCTTCAACTTCCTGGCCGATCTTGAGAACATCCGACGGTTTGTCGACATGGTCGTGCGAAATCTGCGAAACATGCAGAAGGGCATCGACACCCGGCATAAGCTCTACAAATGCACCGAAATCTGTCATTCGTGCAACCTTGCCTGTAACCACAGAGCCGGCTGCAAACTTATCAGACGCTTCAATCCACGGATTTTCTTCCGGGAACTTCAGCGAAAGAGCGATTTTTTCGCCGTTAATATCCTTGATCAGAACCTTAAGCTTATCGCCTACGTGAAAATTCTTCTTCGGGTTCTCAACACGTCCCCAGGACATCTCAGAAATATGAAGAAGACCATCCGCTCCGCCGAGATCGATAAATGCTCCGAAATCCGTCACATTCTTGACAACGCCTTCAACAACGTCCCCAACCTGGATTCTGGCGAAAAGTTCCTTGGCAGCTTCGGCTTTTTTAGCAACCAAAAGCTGACGGCGGTCGCCGATAATCCTTCTCTTATGCGGATTGAATTCTGAAATTACAAAATCAATATCCTGGCCCTCGTATTTGGTAAGATCCTTTTCATAGGAATCTGAAATCAGGCTGGCCGGAATAAAGACTCTCGTATCTTCTACGAGAACAGTAATGCCGCCCTTTAAGACCTGCGAGACTTTGGCTGTAAGAACTTCATGATTATTATAGGCATCTTCAATCTTCTTGTTGCCCTTTTCAGCAGCAAGGCGCTTATAAGTAAGAAGCACCTGTCCGTCTCCGTCATTTACTTTCATGACCTTAACTTCCAGCTTATCTCCTGTCTTAAGGACAGTTGTTAAATCCTTGGATTCGTTGCTGTATTCTTCCTTCGTCAGTACGCCGTCAGCCTTATATCCGATATTAAGATAAGCTGCATCGGGTTTGACATCGATCACGGTACCTTCGACTACTTCTCCATTCCTGATAGTTTTGAAGCTTTCGTCAAGCATTTGTTCAAAACTTTGTTCCTCTGACATGTGTTGAAACCTCCTGTATAATATTATTTGGGGTGGACGCCCCCGCAGTAATACCTACACACCTATCGGATTGGAAATTGACGGTTACCAAATCATCGAGTGTCTGTATGTAGTAAGTATTCTCACACTGGCTCCTGCATATGTCGTAAAGCTTTTGCGTATTAGATGACTTCTTCCCGCCGATCACAATCATCGCATCCGACTGCCCAGCCAGTTCCAAAGCTTCCATCTGGCGTTCTTTCGTGGCGCTGCAAATGGTATTTATAACTATTACATGATACCCCAAAGTCTTAATAATTTCAACTAATTCTTGAAATTTATCATAATTGAAAGTCGTCTGCGACACGATGCAGACAGGCCTGTCAAATGACAGCGCCAGATTTTCAGCGTCTTCTTTTGACTCGACCGTTCTGCATTCCTTCCCGGCCCAGCCGCGGATCCCACAGACCTCGGGATGCGCCGGATTTCCGATAATAACGATCTGATACCCTTCTTTACTTTTTTCGGCAACGATTTTATGGATTCTGTCTACAAAAGGACAGGTAGCATCGATAATCCTGTATCCTGACTTATCCAGCATTTCCGACATATCCCGGGAAATGCCGTGCGAGCGGACGATAACAACGGAGCCGGCCGGAGGCTTGAGTCCGGTTTTTTCACAGATCAGATCATCATCCACACTGAAAACGCCTTTTTCCTCCAGATCCTCCACAACCTGCTCGTTGTGAATAATCGGCCCCATGGTGTAGACATGTCCCTCTTCCTTTTCAGCTTCATCGTAAACGAGCTGCACAGCCCGCCGGACGCCGAAACAAAAACCTGCACTTTTTGCAACTTTCACTTCCATAAAACCGCTCCTGTGTGTTAACTGCTTCCTTACCTTTCCTGTGAAAGGATTTTTCCGGTAAATGCTTCCTGCCTTCCTGCTGATCCGGTTCGGAGCAGACATGCATTCCGCTTAAGATCGTTTACTCTCCAGATGCCTGCAGACTATTATACCGCTGCGCCGGCTTCTGCGCACATCTTAAGGATCCGATCAGCCACTTCATTGATTGTAAGTCCTGATGAATCAAGAAGAACGGCATCCTTCGCCTGCTTCAAAGGCGAATTCTCACGATGGGTATCCCGGTAGTCACGTTCGGCGATGTCACGTCTGATTTCCGCAAAATCCGGAGTTTCTTTTTTATCAAGAAGTTCCTTATAACGTCTCTTTGCCCGGACATCGACGCCGGCCGTCAGAAAAATTTTCACTTCTGCATCCGGGAGCACAACGGTCCCGATATCACGGCCGTCCATAACAACCGGTATTTTCTTAGCCAGTTTCTGCTGAAGAGCCACAAGCTTCGACCTGACATTTCCGTTCGCTGAGCTTACGGAAGCCATCTTCCCGACTTCCTCGGAACGCAGATACGGCGTCACATTTTCACCGTTCAGGATCACGCGCTGTACCCCATCCCGGTATTCAAGCGAAATGTCTGCATCCCCGCAGGCATCTTCTATTCCCTTTGTATCCTCCGGAAGAATTCCCCTTCGAATAAGGTAGAGCGCCATAGCGCGGTACATAGCCCCTGTATCTACATAGACGGAGCCAAGCTTTTTTGCCACAAGCTTTGCTATCGTGCTTTTTCCCGCCCCCGCAGGACCGTCAATTGCTACATTCATACTGCTTTCCCTCTTTCACTTAGTCTTTCGCTGTTTCCTCTGGTTCTTCCTCAGGCGCTGATGCTGCGGCTGCAGCCGTCGACCAGGCGATCTGCAGGTTGAAGCCCCCTGTCAGGGCATCGAGATCCAGTACTTCTCCGATAAAATAAAGTCCTTTTATCTTTTTGCATTCCATGGTCTTCGGGTCGATCTCTTTTACCGAAACGCCTCCCTTAGTTACCACGGCTTCATCAAATCCGCGAAGGCACTTAAATGTCAGAGGCAGATGCTTTGTGGCGGAAATAATAGCTTCCCTGTCAGCGCGCGTTACATCATGGATCTTTTTTTCCGGATTCAGGCAGGCAACGCCCGGTATCACCGGTGCAAGCTTTGCCGGATAGAGCTCATGGATGACATTCTTCACATCCTTATTCGGGTTGGCGTCAAAAAGGCGGATCAGCCGCGTATCAAGCATTTCAGGAGTAACAGCCGGCTTAAGATCAATATAAGCCGAGAGGGGCTTTTTCCCGATCAGAGGACCTATGACTGCACTCGCTGTAAGGACAACCGGTCCGGTCACACCGTAATGCGTAAACATCATTTCACCAAACTCATGAAAGACCTCTTTTTTTCCGTCATGTACATGCAGTTCGACGTTCTTAAGAGAAAGCCCCTGCATAGTTGCGCAGTAATCTTCCTCACATTCAATGGACACAAGAGACGGCAGAAGACCCGTCACCTTAAGTCCGGCATCTTCCGCAAAACGGTATCCGTCTCCGGTTGACCCCGTCGAAGGGTAGGACTCTCCGCCCGTAGCAATAATCACGCGGTCGGAACGCATTTCCTCTTCTTTTCCGTTTTCTGAAAATGAGACCCCGGCGGCACGGCCGTCCTCGATCAGAATTCCCGTAACTCTGGCATTTAGACGAACCTTAACATGGCAGTCCGTCATCTTTTTCTTCAGCATGTCAATTACGTCAGAAGAACGGTCAGAGGAAGGAAAAGCGCGTTTTCCTCTTTCAATTTTAGCAGAAAGTCCCCATGACTCAAAAAGCTTCAATGTATCTTCCGGGGACAATTCCTCAAAAGCACTGTACAGGAACTTCGGGTTTGTAACGACATTTTCAAGAAATTCAGTCCGCGCACAGACATTCGTGAAATTGCAGCGGCCTTTTCCGGTAATAAAAAGTTTCTTTCCGAGCTTTTCATTCTGCTCCAGAAGAGTAACATTATTTCCCTTCCGCGAAAGAAGGATTGAGGCCAGCATTCCGGATGCGCCTCCGCCGACAATAATAATCTTGGACAATTCTTTTCCTTTCCTGCAAAAAACGGGCAGGAGCTTAAATGCCCCTGTCCGTTTATGTTATTTTCCTTATACCGGATATGCCTTATTGGCAGTGTCGGCGGCTTTAGCATCGACGCCGGACTCCTGTGCATCCCTGTATTTGAAATAATCAACGGCTACTTCCGGGAAAAGGGCGTAAGTCAGAACATCTTCATCCTGCTTCTTGTATGGAGCCACCTTTTTCTCAAGCTCATCGAGTTCGTTCGGAATAAGATCCGCCGGACGGCAGGTGATCGGCTGCTCGTCCCCGATGCATTTTTTCTGGACTTCCGGATCAATCGGACGCGTTGTTTTACCGTATTTTCCGAGACAGATATCTTTTGTTTCCTTTGGAACGACCTTATAGCGTCCGCCGGAAAGAACATTCATAACTGCCTGAGTTCCGACAATCTGCGAAGACGGCGTTACAAGAGGCGGTTCTCCGAGATCCTTACGGACACGCGGCACCTCTTCAAGAACCTGATAGAACTTGTCTTCTGCATTCATTTTCTTAAGCTGGTTCGTAAGGTTGGAAAGCATACCGCCCGGAACCTGATACTGGAGCGTTTTGATGTTTACGCCCAGATTCTTCGGATTCATGAGTCCGTTCGCAAGATATTTCTCACGGATCGGACGGAAATAATCAGCGATTTCCGCAAGCTTCTTAAGATCAAGGCCGGAATCATACGGCGTTCCCTTAAAGGCTTCGACCATAACCTCTGTTGCCGGCTGTGAAGTGCCAAGGGCAAACGGGCTGATCGCGCAGTCGATAATATCCGCACCGGCTTCCACTGATTTCATGTAGGTCATCGAAGCCACGCCGGAAGTATAATGCGTATGCATCTCAATCGGAAGCTTCGTCGCCGACTTAAGAGCCGTAACCAGCTCTGTAGCCGCCGTAGGTACGAGCAGTCCGGCCATATCCTTGATGCAGATGGAATCCGCGCCCATATCCTCAATGGCCTTGGCTTTCTCCATCCAGTAATCCATCGTATAGGCATCGCCGATGGTGTAAGAAAGTGCTACCTGTGCCTCTGCACCCTCCTTCTTGGCGGCTTCCGTCGCTGTCTTCAGGTTGCGCAGATCATTCAGACAGTCGAAAATACGGATTATATCAATGCCGTTTGCAACAGATTTCTGTACAAAATACTGTACGACATCATCGGCATACGGACGATATCCCAGAATGTTCTGTCCACGGAACAGCATCTGGAGTTTTGTCTTCTTAAAGCCGTCCTTAAATTTCCTTAAACGATCCCACGGATCCTCATGCAGGAAGCGAAGAGCTGCGTCAAAAGTAGCTCCGCCCCAGCACTCTACGGCACGATATCCGATTTCATCCATCTTGGGAACAATCGGAAGCATTTCCTCGGTCGTCATCCTGGTGGCAATAAGGCTCTGGTGCGCATCGCGCAGCACAGTCTCCGTAATTTTAATAGGTTTTTTCTCAACTTCTGGCATAATAGTCCTCCTAATAGGTTAAATACCGAAGATAGCCATGAAAGTACCGGCTGCTACTGCTGTTCCGATAACGCCTGCGACGTTCGGTCCCATCGCATGCATAAGAAGGAAATTTGTCGGATCGGTTTCCGCGCCGACCTTCTGTGAAACACGTGCCGCCATCGGGACGGCGGAAACGCCGGCGGACCCGATCAGCGGATTTATCTTTCCGTGTGTTATTACCTTCATGAGCTGGCCGAGCCACACTCCCCCTGCGGTTCCGAAAATGAAAGCCATAAGGCCGAGAACGACGATTTTAAGTGTACTCGCATTTAAGAAAGCAGCTGCGCTTGTCGTTGCTCCTACGGAAGTCCCGAGGAAAATAACTACGATGTACATCATCGCATTGGAAGCTGTTTCTGTCAGCTGATAGACCACTCCGCTTTCCCGGAAGAGGTTGCCGAGCATCAGCATGCCGACCAGGGGTGCCGTCGTCGGAAGAATCAGGCAGACGACTACAGTAATAACGATCGGGAATAAAATCTTTTCCAGTTTGGAAACGCTGCGCAGCTGATCCATTTTGATCGCGCGGTCTTTCTTCGTTGTAAAGAGACGCATAACCGGAGGCTGAATAATCGGGACAAGCGACATGTAGGAATAGGCCGCCACGGCGATCGGTCCCAGAAGATCCGTCTGACCCAGCTTTGTTGCCAGGAAGA
>DCDB01000243.1 GCA_002316215.1 Lachnospiraceae bacterium UBA1066
CGGGCGTCGTGCTGCCTGAATTCGTACCGCCAGGCGTCGTGCTGCCTGAGTTCGTACCGCCGGGCGTCGTGCTGCCTGAAGTCGAACCGCCGGATGTCGAATTTCCCGAACTTGTACTGCTGCCGGATACTGCGCTGCCTGTAGATGCAGTCCCGGACGTATAGGCTGTGCCATTGACATAAAGCGTATGGCCGTTCGTATTAATCGAGGATGCGTCACAGGTAAGCGACGTCACGTAGCTGTCCGCCGTAAGCGTCCAGGTACAGCCCGAAGGAACGGAAACATAAACATTCCCTGCCGCGCCGGACGAATTAACCGCACCTGTATAAGTCGACGCATCCGTCAGGATGAGATTCAGCGAAGAGCTGCTGTCGACCGTAATGGTTCCGTCCAGCGTCTGCCCTGCCGCATTCAGCGTTGCATTTCCTCCGTTAGAGCCCGACGTACCCCATTTCTCAGCGTCTGCAATCAGAAGAACGCCGTCCGTGCTCTCAAGGTCTGCGCCCGACAGATCAATGGTGCAGGTCGTATTCGTAATGACGAACATCGCCCCTTTTTCGCAAGTCATTGTTCCTCCTGTCATTGAAAATGCAGAAGTCCCGACCGACGCGTCCCCCGACATAGACTGGTAAATGAGAACATTATCATAGTTGCTGGCATTTCCGTTCAGCTGCGTGTTGTCAGCCGTTACCGTACAGTCTGTAAGACTTACGGAATTTGCGCCCTCAATGACAACAGCCTCCGAGGCGTTCGATGTGAGCGCCGCGTCACTGACGTCAATATCCGCCGTTGAATAAATAGCCGGGGATCCGACACCGTTCGTCGTATAGGTGCCGCCGTCAACATTGACATCCCCGCCGCCGCGGTCGGAACGGATGGCCGCGGAAGATCCCCCCGCTGTCGTAATCGTAAGATCCGATGCATTCATCGTTGCGCCGCCGGTCGTCATAATGCCGCCGGAATTGTTGGAAGTGGTATTAATCGTTGTCCCCGAAATATTAACCGTTGTACCGGAACCATAGCTGAATACCCCATTCGCATGCGAGCCGGATGTCGTAACGCTTCCGCCTTCAATCGTCAGCGTTCCGCCATTTTCCGCAAGTACTGCCGCATTCGTTCCATAGAAATCCGCATCCTCCGCGCTGGAATCGCCGCTCTTCGTAACCGTCGGATTTTTCAGCGTTACCGTGCTGCCGTTGACCAGGACAGCGCTTTCGCCGCCGGTCGTCGAGCTGTAAGACGCATTTGCCGAATCCGATGACACCTCCGCTGCCGAAACCCCCGTCACGCTCTGCATCATAACCATCGAAAAAATGAGGCCCGCCGCCAGAATCTTCTTTCCTGTTTTTTTCATCATCTCATTTTCCTCCTTACAGGTTTTTACCTGCCTGATATATACATTCGGAAACAGATGATAAAAAACGGGGGCAGAAAAAATATTTATGAAAAAAAGATTTCTTTTGCATCACGGCGCTGCGGATTATATTCTTCTTCGATGATTCTGCAGAGTTCTTCCGGCTCTTCCCTGCAGTCCCTTAAAATCCATCGCCGGATAATACCTTTCAACCCTTCAAGAAAAAAAGTATTATGATAGTATAATTCTTCTCCAGTGACGTACCCTTTAGTTTCCAGACGCTTTTTTATATTTTCCAGGAGCAGGTCGGGAAGAAATATATCCTTCTCAGGGGACCGCGCACCATTGTTCAGATAATACCGGAAGAATTTCTTATTCTGTCTTATGAAGCTGAAGAACTCATGGAACTTCGGAAACGACGTCCCATTCTCCTCAGGCATTACCTGTTCCATCATAGCAGTAAATTTTTTTGAAAGTACAGAATCCATCAGTGCGTAGATATCTTCATAATGGGAATAAAAAGTCGTCCTGTGAATTCCTGCGGACGCGCAGATATCAGAAACTGTAACCTTTTCCAAACTTTTTTTATTAAGAAGATCCAGCAGAACCTCTTCAATCCTGTTTTCCGTTTCTCCATACCGTCTGTTTCCCTTTGTATTCATTTTCCGCCCCGATTAAAACTACACTTTTCAAAAGATTGTCGGTTGAACCGCATTTCACCCGTTATTATACTATTTATTAAAGCAACAGTGTAGTCTTTATCTGCAGATCAGAAAATGAAAAGAGGAAAACATATGGAATCAAATCAGGAAATGCTGGAGCATGGCTCCTTCGCAAAGTTGGCATTCCGCCTTGGGCTGCCGACAATCGTCATCATGCTGGTCATGGTCATCTATAACATGGCAGATACGTTTTTCATCGGCCAGACGCAGGATCCCGGAAAGCTTGCCGCGGTCTCTCTGTGTGCTCCGATCTTCACCATGCTTTCCGGCATCGGAACGCTTCTCGGAAGCGGCGGCTGTACGGCAATATCCATCGCCCTGGGACGCAGGGATACAAAACAAATTAAAGCCTATACCAGCATCTGCTGCGCAGGATCTCTTCTTTTGGGGGCTGCATTTTCCGCCGTTATAATAGCAATGATAAGTCCGGTATCTGCCCTTTTAGGCGCAGGACCGGATACCATGGCCTACACCAGAAGCTACCTTGGCATTATTGCCGGCGGAGCACCGATTATACTCTTTAATAATGTATTCACGAATATCATACGTGCCGACGGAGCCGCCAGGGAATCCATGATGGCAAATGCAATCGGAACAATAACAAACATCCTTCTGGATGCCGTCTTTATCCTGATATTTTCCTGGGGTGTCGCCGGAGCTGCCATTGCGACTGTGATCGGAAATGCTGCCGGCAGTCTGTACCTTTTGTGGTACATACGGAAAAAACAGACCGCATTTTCCCTTTCTCCTAAGGATATTATCCTTAAGAAAGAAATAATTCTCCCTCTGATAACGCTCGGGCTCCCTCTTGCCTGCAGCACGCTCCTCATCAGCTGCTCCGGTATGATATCCAACCGTTTCCTGATCAGCTACGGCAGTATCCCGCTGGCGGCACAGGGCATTTCCGGGAAAATCGGCATGCTGATTTCCATGACGGCTATGGGTATCTGCATGGGCTTTCAGCCTGCTGTTTCCTTCAATTACGGGCGCGGAAATAAAAAGCGCCTTTATGAGCTGATTAAAAAAATCGGCATCCTTACGGTAGCTGTCGGAAGTATTCTTACCACTATCTGCTTCCTGTTCAGGATTCCGCTCATCTCCCTTTTTATCAAAAACAGTGAAGTCACAGGATATGCGGAAACGATGATTCTGGCACCCCTTATCACGGGGCCGTTTACCGGCCTTTATCAGCTCTGCCAGACGTTCCTGCAATCTACAGGCAAAGCTTCCTATGCTACTTTTGCAGCACTTCTCGACAAAGGAATCCTCTATATCCCCATGCTTTTTATCATGAAATCCGTCTTCGGGCTTTACGGCATTGTCTTTTCAAGTGCCGTTACCTTCATCTTTTCACTGTCCGTCAGCACTTTTCTATGCCTTAAATGGAACAAAAGTATCAGCCATACGCCAACCGCCAGCAGTTCGGAACCTGCGCTTAAAAAACGTTTATACGCCTGAACATTCTTATGAAGCCGTATTTCCTTTTCACAATCTCTTCCGAATCCC
>DCDB01000088.1 GCA_002316215.1 Lachnospiraceae bacterium UBA1066
AAATCATGGAAGGCTGCAGGACACTTTCGGAATATGCCGAGCTTATCCGGCGTCAGAGGGAAAGCTACAGGGCGGGCACTGAACTTCTGCCATCCATTGCAGAGGCCATCGACAGCTGTATCAGGGACAACATATTGAAAGAGTTTCTTCTCGGCAACAGGAAAGGAGTGATCGGAATGTTGTTAGAGGAATACGATGAAGAAAAGCAGCGTGAGCTGGACAGACGCGATAATTTTGAAGATGGAAAAACAGAAGGAAAAGCAGAAGGAAAAACAGAAGGAAAAGCAGAAGCTTTACTGATGCTTTTGGCTGAAATGGGAGATGTTCCGGAATCCGTCAGAGAGAGAATAATTGCTGAAAAGGATGAGGATGTGTTGACCGGCTGGCTGAAAGCAGCATTCCATTCCGGGACAATCGATGAATTCTGCAGGAAAACCGGATTGTAATTTTTTAACCTTTATATTGAGAAACACCAAAAAGTAAAATGCTATCCGGGGACGAAAAAAGTTTTTCTGCAGGCAGGAAACTTTTGGGATTTTGACACTCGCCTTATAAATATATAAAAAACGTCCTGCAGTCCGTCCGGCACTGCAGGATGTTTTCCCTCATATCCGCAAATCTTACCATGCCGAAGTGATGTTCTACGCCACGGCCTGTGTCTTGATCTGCGAGAGCGCCCTGGCGACGGCCGGAATCAACAGCACGACGACCGTCATCGCTCCTTCGGCTCCGATGTAGATGCCGTTATAGGTGAGCGAGTAGACGAGCGGCGACATGCCCCAGTCGGCGGCGTACATACCGAAGAAGACTACGCCGGAAATGACGGCGAAGAAGTAGCGGCCGACGATGCCGGCGAGATACCCGTACAGCATGCCGTGTTTTTTATTTGAGAAGAAGCCCGCAATCCCGAGCGCACCGAAGGAAATCGGGTAGTCGAGAAGCAGCTGCGGCAGGCTTAGGATATACGGATCGATGATGAGCTGCAGAAGCCCGTAAGCGATGCCGGCCATGATGCCGACCGCCGGGCCGTACCAGTAGCCGACCAGCGTGATGAAAAACATCGAGAACAGCGTAATCGATCCGCCCATCGGGAAATGCACGAGTTTGATAAATGAAGTTACGATTGCGAGGGCAATGGCAGCGGCTGCGAAAGAAAGCTGCTTTGCATTTACCTTTTTCTTTTTACTGTTAATTGCGGAAATGAGAATCAGGACTAAAAAGATGAGAACGGCTGCGGCAACGTAGCCGGGGACGGATAGCGAATAGCTGCCGTCGCCATTTGACGCGACAAAAAAACTTAGCATATGATCTGCCTCCTTACGCCGGTATTATCCGGATCAAGTAATAGGGGTTATGCAAATGTGCATTCTCAGCCGGACGGGCTCCCCCAGCAACACGACAACTATATACCCGATTGCGGCAGGCGTCAACCCTTGCCTTTTTCTTTATTTAGAAATACAATAACAATATGCATCAGACAATAAATAATGGGGGTAAGAAATGGCGGCGATGAAGCAGGTTGATTTCGCAAACGGCAATATCCGGCAGAATGTTCTTAAGACGGCGTTGCCGATGCTGGCGGCGCAGCTGCTCAACCTGCTCTACAATATCGTCGACCGCATTTACATCGGCCGGATGCCGGGAGAAGGCGCAACAGCGCTTGGCGGCGTCGGCCTGGTATTTCCCGTCATCATGCTTATCCTGGCCTTTACGAACCTTTACGGCGCCGGCGGCGCACCGCTCTGCGCCATTGCACGCGGTCAGGGGCGGAAGGATAAGGCCGAAAAAATCATGAACACGACCTTCCTGCTCCTTACCGGGACAGCCGTCATCCTTACGCTCCTCGGCGAAATCTTCTGCAGCCCGCTTCTTTACGCTTTCGGCGCGTCTGACGTAACAATAAAATACGCCGAACCGTATCTCCGCATTTACCTGATCGGCAATATCGCCGCCATGATTTCGACGGGCATGAATCCTTACATCAATGCCCAGGGCTTTCCCGGCGTCGGCATGATGACCATCCTGATCGGAACCGTCGCCAACATCATCCTCGACCCGATCTTCATCTTCGTGCTCGGCATGGGCGTCGCCGGCGCCGCTGTGGCGACCGTCATTTCACAGTGTCTGTCCGCCTTGTTCGTCATCCGCTTCCTGCGGAATCCCGGGGCCGAGCTGCGTCTTAAGCCGCTGGCCTCCGGCAGGCCGGAAATGAAGACCATGAAGGATATCGTAAGTCTCGGCACGGCCAGCTTCATCATGCAGTTCACCAACAGCCTTGTGGCCGTCGCCTGCAATTCCATGCTGGCAAAGTTCGGCGGGGACGTCTACATCTCCGTTTACACCGTGGTCTCGTCCGTTCGGCAGATCCTCGACACGCCCGTCGGAGCCATCGCGGACGGCTCCTCGCCCGTTCTGAGCTTCAACTACGGCGCAAAAAAATACGACCGCGTCCGGGCGGCCATCCGCATCGTGACCTCCTGGGCATTCCTCTACACGCTTGTCATGTGGATCCTCGTCATCCTCTTCCCCGGTTTCTTCATCCGCATTTTCAGCTCCGACAGCTCCATCGACGCGCTGGCTGTGCCGGCGCTCCACACCTACTTCTTTGCCTTCATTTTCCAGGCTCTTCAGTACAGCGGCCAGAACGTTTTCAAGTCGCTCAACCGCAAGAAAAAAGCAATTTTCTTCTCGCTCTTCCGCAAGGTCGTCATGGTCGTGCCGCTCACGCTCATCCTGCCGAATATCGGCGGACTCGGCGCGACCGGCGTCTTCCTTGCCGAGCCGATCTCCAATTTCATCGGCGGAACCGCTTGTTTTTCGACCATGATCCTGACCGTGTACCGAAAGCTGGGAAAACAGGGCGGAGTATCGGAAAATATCACGAAAACATAAGTGCGAAATGGCATTTCGGATACCCGGGGCAATAGGCAGCTCATCTGCCTGTCGGATATCGATAAGGCGGACATCACCTCCTGTTTCTACGACTTCATCAAAGCTGCCGTCAAGCCGCTTAAACACTCTACCATGGAGTTTCTTATCCATGATGGAAATGAAGCCATCGAGCACGGCTGCTACCATAGTATTGCTTGCAATTGCTTGCAATGTGTGCATTTTTTGATGTATACTATGGTCAAAGGAGTGTGATCACTATGGCAAACACAACCGCAGTTTATGCAAGAATTGATACCAACCTGAAAGAGAACGCGGAAAATATTCTGCATCAGCTTGGTATTTCCCCTTCCAGTGCAATACAGATGTTTTATAGCCAGATTGTCCTTACAAAAGGAATGCCTCTGGATCTCCACCTTTCTTACAGGAAGCCGACGGCTATTGGAAACATGAGTCGCGAAGAGCTGGATGCACAGCTTGACAAAGGGTATGAGTCCGTAAAATCCGGGAAATCCTATACCGCTGACGAAGTCGACAAGCTGATGAAGGAAGAATTTCAGGTATGAGGGAAGAGCCGTATAAAATCATTTACTCCCCGGAGGCATTGGACGACCTTAGAAGCATTTATGCCTACATCGCATTTGAGCTTCTCGTTCCCGAAACAGCAGAAAAACAGATGAACCGAATCAGAAAAACGATAAGGTCTCTTAGAATCTTTTAAATCCTTGTAGTGAAAAGCGGGTGGCTGATTGGCTGCCCGTTTTTTATAACCTGTCTTTATCCTCCTGACTTGCCTGATTAAAGCCTTCATAATGAAATTGTGCTGGGGTCAGCTAATGGAAAAAAAATCTGACGTCGGATGTTACTGCAATAACAGTGTTAAATTCATACGAAGATATGGGTTTCAAAAATACCTTTTGACACATATGATGCTTCGGGTTGTTTCATTGCTACGCGATTTCCAAAATCATCATACGAATAAATGTTATATGTACATTGAGACTCGTTAGAAAAAATGTTAAGCTGATTCAAGTAATTATATGCGGCAATACGGTTTTGGCAGTTTTTGAAATGGAAGCTTTGTTACAGGAATTTATGAGGGGGAAAAGTGATGGGGGAAAAGACGA
Organism: Lachnospiraceae bacterium UBA1066; assembly: GCA_002316215.1. Classification (GTDB taxonomy): domain Bacteria; phylum Bacillota; class Clostridia; order Lachnospirales; family Lachnospiraceae; genus Chordicoccus. The sequence continues at coordinate 4,017 of DCDB01000088.1, forward strand.
GGGCCGATCAGAAGCGGTCCGTACTGTATCTTCAGAAGATTTTACGCGAAGAAACGGATGCGCAGCATCCTCTGACAGCGGAAGAACTTCTCCAGCATCTTGATGCATACGGAATCGACGCCGGATGCAAAAATATTTACGACAGTATTAAGGCCCTTCAGGAATCCGGCATCGATATCCGGCGCCGTGATAAAGCGCCGAAAGGCTACTATCTGGCCACCCGCCCGCTGGAGCTTCCGGAGCTCAAGCTCCTCGTGGATGCGGTGCAGGTCTCGCGTTTCATCACCGAAGAAAGCTCCAGGCAGCTGATCAAAAAGCTTGAGCATTTCACAAATTCAAATGAAGCCGGCGCGCTTCAGCGGCAGGTCTACGTCGGCAACCGTCTTAAGACGGAAAATGAAGACATTTTCCGGAACATCAATGAAATCCATGCCGCCCTTTCTCAAAACAGCAAGGTCTCCTTCCAGTATCTGGAATGGACCGTTCTCAAAAAATTAATCCCAAAGCACGACGGACAGCTCTACACTGTGAGTCCGCTCACCCTTACGTGGGCGGATGAAAATTATTATCTCATTGCTTACGCTCCTGAGCATAAAGGAATAAGGCACTACCGTGTCGACAAAATGAAAGGTCTCCGGGCAACCGGCGAAAAGCGGGACGAAGCGCTCTGCTGCAAAACATTCGACGTTGCCTCCTACAACAACATGACCTTCGGAATGTATGGCGGACGTCCGGAAACCGTCACACTTTCCTGCGCGAACCAGCTGGCCGGCCCGATCATCGACCGGTTCGGGACAGACACCATGATGATTCCCAAAGGTGCGGAGCATTTTCACGCCATCGTACACGTCAACGTCAGCCCGCAGTTCTACGGGTGGATCTTCGGGCTGGGGGCGGGAGTAAAAATTGTGGGGCCGGCGGATGTAAGAGATGAATACAAAGAATTTTTGAGGGAAAATCTGGAGAATTATCTATAAAATATTGAAGAATGATGCATCAGTATCCGCTTGAAAGGATAGTGTTTGTGGTAGGGTATAAAATATGAAATTTAAAGAAAGACATTTTTGGAAACTATATTCGTTTATGTCCTGAGACTAAGCGTTTGGATAAATGCGTCACTGCGATTTGCTAAATATTGAGTTAAAAAGAAAGAAAAAGACTGCGGCCTTAGTGTTAAGCACTAAGACCGCAGTTTTTTAAAATGGAATAATTATAGACAAGCTAATATTTCAATCCACATTTTATAAAATGAGGTGATGAGAAATTTTATATCATTTCTACTCATTTTATAAAACGACAAGTGAAGTATAGCATTGAAAAAGGTGATATACAAACATCTTAAAAATAAATTTGAAATGTATCTTGACAAAACCTTAATACGGAATTATATTACAGACAATCTAATGAACATATTAATACAAACAATTTTATTTATGCATGTTGCAGGAGGGGAAAATGAAAATTTCTAAAAAACAAATGATAATCGTGATATTAGCGGCAACAGTTGCAGCAGCGGTTTTAACTTTATTCATTTTGATCGGAAGGTACCAGCGTAGCAGAGTCGATCTTGGCAAGTATATAACGGTAACTTTTACCGGAGCTAATACGGTAGGAAAAGCAAAAACCAATATAGATGTCGACGGGGTGTACACAGCCATATGCGAAGCCACAGGTAAAAAACAGAATGAGGCAGACAGTCTGAATGCCGCTATTGCGAGCCTTAGTGACGGGACTGCTGATCTTGCCTACGGCATTGAGGCAAATCTGGACAAGGCAGACGGCTTAAGCAACGATGATACAGTTGTGGCCAGGATAACCTATAATAATGAAGAAGCAAAATCTTGCGGAGTCCGGTTTTATGATACAGAGGTAAAATTTACGGTTTCTGGCCTGAAGAATCTTACACAAATTGATCCTTTTGCGGATATTGAATTAAAGTACTCCGGTTATGCGCCGAAAGCAAAAGTGCAGATTGAAAACAACACGACGAATACTCTACTAAAGAGCGCTGTATATAAGGCGGATAAAACAGATAGTATTGACATCGGAGATGTTATTACTATAACCATTAATGTTGATGAAGCAAAAGCTGAAGAACAAGGTTATACTCTTACGTCTGTATCTAAGGAGTATACAGTCGGGACTCTTGATAAATATGTAACTTCTATTTCTGAGATTTCTGATGACACTCTCGCGGCAATGAAGAAAGAAACTTCCGATATTGTAGAAGCCTATATTGCCGGTAACTATTCGAAAACAACACAAACATCGGATTTACAGTACGTAGGTACTTATCTGCAGATTTTGAAAGATTGGAAACAGCCCAGTTATGGATTGGAAGGGAACTGGATTTATATTGTGTTTAGTGCGACAATTAACAGTACTGAAAATGCATTCTCTCAACAGACAGTATATTATCCTGTGCGTTTTTCACAGTTGGTACAGCTTTCTACCGGGACCCAGCTTTACGGTAGCGCTTCAGAAATACAGGGTACTACCTTTTTAAGTGACAAGGGCTTTGTTTATACGGATGGTTATACAGATGGAAAAGATATGTTTAAGGAATGTATTGTAGCCGAGAAAGATAATTATACATATGAAATGACGGATGGGCTAAAGACGTTTGGGGAATAAATAAACCTATAGTAAACGGTTCCAATAGATTCAGTTCCTGGAAAGCAACAAGGACAATTTGAATCGATAACAGAAATGGTGATAATCTGAATATACAAAAAATAAAATGTTTAATATCCGCTTGAAAGGATACTGATTATAGTATGATATTAAAAGGAAATACGAGGATGAGAGTATGAAGAAGGAATATGAAGCACATATTGCAGATGACGGAAGAGTTCAGACGGTCGAAGAGCACTGTATTGATGTTTCGGAATATGCAAGTGAAGCGGCGGAGCGGCAGGGACTTTTTTATACTTTACGACTGGCCGGATTGGTTCATGACTGTGGGAAGGCTACAGATGAATTTTCGGACTATCTTAATAAGGCCAAAAAAAATCCATCTTCTGTACACAGAGGGGATATTAATCATTCCAGTGCGGGCGGAAAATACATTATGGATTTTGCTGAAACAGGCAAAGATCAGATGTCAAGGCTTACGGCGCAGATGATTGCGTGGGCGTGTATTTCACATCACGGTGTGAGCGATATTCTTGAAGTTGACGGCACAGATAGATTTGGAAAGCGCCTTAATCCTGAAAAAGACATTTTTTATACAGAGGCAATAAGTAATAGTGATTCATTTTTAAATAAAGAGAAATTAAAAAAGCTTTTTGAGAATTCAAAAAAAGAGATCGACAGCTATTACAAAAGTATTTACAAGATAGCTTTAAAAATGAATAAACCTCCAGGCTCTGAAATGCTCTTTTTATTTGGCTGTCTTCAAAGACTTATTCTTTCTTACCTCGTCGATGCAGATCGTCGGGATACAGCTGAGTTTGCGGACGGTATAAAAAGAAAATATCTGACCCGTAAAGAATTAAATACGCTTTGGCAGGATTACCAGGCGAAACTGGATGCACATTTAAGAACACTAAGAAATGATTCGCATATGGGATGCCTGCGCAATGAAATGTCCGAAAAGTGCTTTTCTGCTGCCGGGAACGAAGATGGTATTTATCGCCTGTCTATTCCGACCGGAGGAGGAAAGACATTCGCAAGCCTGCGATATGCATTTGAAAAAGCAAAGCAACAGGATAAGCGGCATATCTATTATATTGCACCCTTTTTATCAATTCTGGAACAGAATGCGGGAGAAATAAGAGATCTGCTAAAGGATGATGAGCATGTGCTTGAACATCATTCAAATGTTGTTATTGAAGAAACAGACAAAGAATCATTAAAACGGTATGAACTTTATACGGATGAATGGAGCTCGCCGGTTATTCTTACAACCATGGTGCAGTTTTTAAATGTACTTTTTGGATCTGAAATGACGGCAGTCCGCCGTATGCGTCAGCTGACGGACTCGATTATTATTATTGATGAAGCACAATCTGTTCCTGTCAGAAGCATCAATCTTTTTAATACAATGTTAAATTTCCTGAGCGGATGCTGTCATACAACGATTCTTCTCTGCACGGCGACACAGCCTTTATTCGACAGGACACCAAGAAAATTATTATATGGGAATCCTTCGGATCTGATCGAGAACCAGACGGATTATACTAATGAGTTTAAAAGGGTAGACATCAAAGATGAGACTATAGAGGGCGGTTATTCGACAGATGCACTGGCAGACTTTATTCTGGCTCATTTTAATGAAAATATGCTGGTTATATTGAATACAAAAAGTGCTGTAAGAACGCTTTATGAAGAAATGAAATCCAGATTAAAGAGCTCCGAAATATTATTGGTACAGCTTACAACCTATATGTGCGCTCAGCATCGCCTGGATATTATTGATGGATTAAAATCAAAGCTTGGGAAAAAGAAAATACTTTGCATCAGTACGCAGCTGATTGAAGCCGGAGTCGATATTTCATTTGAAAGTGTTGTGAGATCTATTACAGGTTTGGACAGTATCACTCAGGCAGCAGGCCGCTGCAATCGCGGCGGAGAAAGAAAAATCGGAGAAGTTTATATCGTCAATTATCAGGAAGAACATATTGGATCGCTTTTTGACATTAAGGAGGGGAAAAGAGCAACCGAGATACTTCTTGATAAATATCAGGGAGACTTGTTGATGCCTGAAGCAATGGATGCGTATTATGAACAGTTCTTCTTCAATGTCGGAAAGACAATGGATTATCCCGTTAATGATAAAACAGACATGCCGTCAGACGAAACTCTTTATAGGCTTCTTTCAGATAATTACGACGGGGCGCACGGATATGAACTCAATGGAGGAAAAAAATATACATACGCTATGAGGCAGGCGTATAAGACGGCATGGAGCATGTTTCAGCCAATAGAGAACAACGGAACTATTTCATTAATTGTGCCATATAAAGATGGTGAAAAAATAATAGAAGAACTTAAAAGCGCTGAATCCATTAAAGAGATCCGAATTTGTCTGCGACGCCTGCAACGGTTTACCGTTAATCTTTGGAAAGAAGATAAGGTTCTAAAACTGATAAGAGAAAGAAATGCAATTGATGATTCTGTCCTGGATGGAAAAGTCTGGATATTAGATAAGGGGTATTATAACAATGACATAGGAATATCCGGAGAGTTACAGCCATTAATTCATTGAAGCTTAAAAACATACATAAAAAAGTTAAATTAAAAAAGTAAAACTACAGTAAAAAGTAAAGAAAGGAGAGAAATGCCATATGAGTGAAAGAAACACAATTGAGTATAAGGTTTATGGAAAGTATGCGTTGTTTACCGATCCGCTGACAAAAATCGGCGGTGAAAAATTTACCTATCAGATACCTACGTATGAGGCGCTAAAAGGTATTACGGAAAGTATTTATTGGAAACCCACCTTTGTCTGGATCATTGATGATGTTCGGGTTATGAATCCTATTCGGACGCAGGCGCAGGGCATACGGCCGATTCATTATCAGGATGATAAGAATGACCTGTCCATCTATACCTACCTGAAGGAGGTTGAGTATCAGGTCCGGGCACATTTTGAATGGAATGGAAACCGCCAGGATCTGGCAGGTGACCGAAATGAAAATAAACATTGGGATATTGCAAAAAGAATGGTTGCTAAAGGAGGAAGACGAGACATCTTTCTTGGGACGCGCGAATGCCAGGGGTATGTTGAAGAATGCAAATTCGGTGAGTCTAAAGGCAATTATGATAATCAGGAAGAGATATCTTTTGGCGTTATGCTGCATGGGATTACTTATCCGGATGAGCAAAGTGATGCAAACGGCAGCGGACAAATGTCGGTGAGACTTTGGACACCGGTTATGAAAAACGGAGTTGTTCATTTTATCAGACCTGAAGAGTGTAGGATTATACGGGATATCGGAACACGGAGCATGAAACAATTCTCTCCGCATATTAACTTTATGGGGCTGGATGAGTTTGCGAAAGATAAGGAGTCTGCCATATGAGTTGGATAAATGCCTTAAGTGATACTTATGACAATTGCATCGGTAAGGTCGGAGAATTTGACAACCAGAAAAATGTCCTTCTTCCGATTTCCCATTTAACTGCTCAGGCACAGATTGAGATTTTTGTAGATTACCATGGAAATTTCATAAGGGCTGAAAGAGTGGGGAAAGAGGATGCGACAACGATTATACCAGTAACGGAAGAGTCTGCATCGCGCAGCAGCGGGATTGCAGCTATGCCCTTATGCGACAAACTCTGCTATGTGGCGGAGGATTTCGATAAATATTGTCAGCCTAAAAAAAGTATGGAAGACTATCATAAGGAATATATGAAGGGTCTTGCAGCCTGGGCCGAGAGACCGAATACACCAAAAAAGGTAAAGGCTATCTATGAATATCTGAAAAAGGGGACTGTTGTCAGTGATCTGTTAAAGTCAAAAACTTATGAAAAACCGGAAGACTTTGTGCGTTTTTCGGTTGAAAGTAAAGAACTGAAAGCAGAAGATCCGAGAGTCTGGACAGACAAAGAAGTTTTCAAAAACTTTAGTGATTTTTATAATACCACGCTGGCTGACAGGTCTTATTGTTACTCCACAGGCGATTGGATTCCTGTAACGGGTAAACTGCCGGCAAAACTTCGAAACACGGGAGATAAAGCAAAGCTCATATCGTCAAATGACAAACAGGGATTTACTTTTCGCGGAAGATTTACAGAGGCATCAGAGGCTGCAGAAATCGGATATGAAACGGCACAGAAAGCCTTTAATGCTTTACGATGGCTTATTGCAAAGCAGGGATACCGGAATGGCAGTGAAAGTATCGTTTGCTGGGCCGTAGGAAATGAGAGAATACCACCGATATGTGCCGAACCGGACAGCCTTTTTCCATTCGAATCTGATGATGCGAAGCATGCGGAAACCGAAGAACTGTATGCAAAGCGTGTAAACAAGGCGATAGCAGGATACAAAACGGATATAACGCCAAAGACGAAAATAATTGTTATGGCTGTAGACACAGCTGATGGTTCCGGGCAGGGGAGGCTGGCTCTGACTTATTATTGTGAAATGCTGGGTTCGGATTTTTTGAATTATCTTCAGAGCTGGCATTTGGAATGTGAATGGGAACATAATTATCATAAAAATGAGAAAGGAGAGTATTATCGTTTTATCGGTGCGCCGTCACCAAGAGAGATTGCTCTTGCTGCTTATGGAACGGATCGTGAAGGGCTTCTGAAGGCAGATGATAAAGTCATAAAAAAATGCGTTGACCGAATTCTGCCCTGTATCTCTCAGGGAAAACGGATACCAAAAGACATTGTTTTATCAGCTGTGAAAAATGCCAGTGAACCTGAACGTTTTAGCGGATACAATTGGAACAGGATTTTGACGAATACCTGTGCCATTATAAAAAAATATCAAATAGATTATGGAAAGGAAGTATATTCTATGGCGCTAAATGAAAATAGCAATGACAGAAACTATCTTTTTGGAAGACTGCTGGCAGTTTGCGACAGGATTGAAGGACAGTATTATTACCGCGAAAAAATCCAGCGTGAGACAAATGCAAAAAAGTATTGGTCAATGTTCTCACGCAAACCAGCGCGGACGCTGAGCGTAATACGTGATAGAATTAACCCTTATCTTGAAAAGCTGAATGATAAGAATCACATTTATGAAAAGGAAAGATATACAAAACTCATGGAAGAATTGTTTGACAGGCTGGGAGATGTCCAAGGCTTCACAAACGAACCGTTAAATGAGAATTATCTTCTTGGGTATTATAGCCAGATGGCTGATTTTAGAAAGGCCGCAGAAAAAGCTGTGGCAGAGAAAGCTGCGGAAGAGAAGGCTGTAGCAAAGGAAACGGAGAAGAAAGCTGGCGAAGAAAATGGGGAAATGGATAGAGAAGCAGGAAAACCTGTAGAAGAATAATATAACAGCATAACAGCGCTTTGCAGTTGTACGGGATATATTAGCAGCACTTAGTTATGATAGTAAATATATTGTTATAGTATTTTGAGATTATGAAAATTGTGAAGTCATAGGGAGATCTGGGCACCGAAAGTGACAAAGATGCTCTTGACAACTGTATCAAGTAATATAAATTCAAGAAACTTATGAACAGCACTAAAAAAGGAGGAACATATAATGAATGAATTTAAAAATAAGGTTGACTTTGCAGTCGTTTTAACAGTAACGAAAGCGAACCCTAACGGTGATCCGCTGAATGGGAATCGACCGAGAGAAGATTATGAAGGTCTCGGTGAAATTTCAGATGTCTGCATCAAGAGAAAAATCAGAAACCGTCTTCAGGATATGGGAGAAAATATTTTTGTACAATCATCAGACCGTTGTACAGACGGTGAAAAAAGCCTGAGCGACCGGGCTGCACATAATGAAGAACTGAAAAAGGCTGTAAAGGATAAACTTCCGGAAAAATATGCAGCGATTGCATGCAGGACTTGGATTGATGTCAGAAGTTTTGGACAGGTTTTTGCGTTTAAGAGTGATAGTGTTTCTGTCGGTGTAAGAGGACCGGTATCCATCCGCACAGCAGTGAGCGCGGATCCTATTGATATATCAACCATGCAGATAACGAAAAGTGTTAACAGTGAGCCGAAAGAAGGGGGAAAATCATCCGATACAATGGGGAGTAAAAACCGGGTTGAATTTGGCGTATATACGATTTTTGGGAGTATAAATCATCAGCTGGCGGAGAAAACGGATTTCTCTGAGGAAGATGCCGAAAAGATTAAAGAAGCCTTGGCTACATTATTTGAGAATGACTGTTCTTCGGCGCGGCCGGATGGAAGTATGGAAGTAAAAAAGGTCTACTGGTGGAAGCACAATTGTGAATGCGGGCAGTATTCATCCGCTAAAGTCCACAAGACCCTTAAGATTAAACTGAAGGATGGAGTTGAAGTTCCGAGAAAATATGAAGACTATATTGTCGAAACTGAAGATTTGGAAGGACTGACACCTGAGATTATTGAAGGCAGGTAATATGTCATACGCAGAAGATGAATATCTGATGCTTTCCGGCATACAGCATTTTGAATTTTGCAGAAGGCAATGGGCGCTGATTCACATTGAGCAACAGTGGGATGATAATCTGCGCACCGTTGAAGGCGAAATTATGCATAAAAATGCGCATGATATTTATTTTACGGAAAAGCGGAAAAATGTCATTGTTTCGCGCGGAATGCCCGTTTATTCCCATGAACTGGGAATAAACGGCATTTGTGATGTCGTTGAATTTTCACGGATTGCGGCTGGATCCGCTGAAATTAAGGGGAAGGGTATAAAACTTAATGGGCGTGAAGGTCTGTATATTGCAGAACCGATTGAGTACAAGCGCGGACAGCCTAAAAATAATGATGAAGACCTGCTTCAGCTGGCAGCGCAGGTTATGTGTCTCGAAGAAATGCTTTGCTGTGACATTCAAAAGGCATCCCTTTACTATGGGGAGATACGACGCAGATACCCGGTTGAAATCACTGAAGAACTGAAAGAAAAAGTACGGAAAATTACGGCCGAGATGCATCAGTACTATAAGCGGAGGTATACCCCAAAAGTACGAAGATCAAAGAGCTGCAATGCATGTTCATTAAGAAATATTTGTCTGCCGGAACTTTATCGTTATCATAATGCAGAAGAATATATTGATGCACGCCTTAAGGAGAACTGAAATGAAAAAACTCCTCAATACCCTTTATATTTCTAACCCGGATCGTTATCTTTCTCTGGATGGAGAAAATATAGTTGTTTCAGAAGATAAAACAGAAATAGGGCGCGTGCCGTTGCACAATCTGGAAGCAATTGTCTCACAAGGGTATGCGGGAGTAAGTCCGGCGCTTATGGGAGCATGTGCGGAAAGGAATATTTCGCTGTGCTTTATGAGTATGAGCGGCAGATTTCTTGCACGTGTAACCGGATGTGAACACGGGAACATCCTTCTTAGAAAAGCGCAGTATCGCTGTGCAGATGACCCTGAAATAAGTCTTAGGTATGCAAAGAATTTTATAATCGGGAAACTTTTTAATTCCAGATGGATAATTGAACGGGCGACAAGAGATTATCCGCTTAGGGTAGATTGTGAAAAGTTGAAAAGAGTGTCCGGTGAAATACAGAATGCGATGATTTCCGCGCGAAATATCAATGATATAGACATTTTACGTGGCATTGAAGGAGAGGCAGCCAGCCTTTATTTTTCGGTTTTCGACGAGTTGATATTGCAGCAAAAAGATGACTTTCATTTTTCAATAAGGAATAAAAGGCCGCCACTGGATAACGTAAATGCAATGCTCTCTTTTGCCTATACTTTACTGGCGTCGATGTGCGCATCGGCATTGGAATGTGTTGGTTTGGATCCTTATGAAGGTTTTATGCACACTGAACGTCCCGGCAGAAAATCATTGGCTCTTGATTTAATGGAAGAATTGCGCAGTATTCTGGCAGATCGTTTTGTACTTTCGATGATTAATAAGAAAATGGTTGTAAAGAAAGATTTTATTACTAAAGAAGATGGGGCAGTACTGTTGACTGATGATGCACGGGTCAATTTCATTAAGGAATGGCAGGAGAAAAAGCAGGAGACAATGACACACCCATTTCTTGGAGAAAAGGTAGAGTGGGGAATGGTACCTTACGTTCAGGCACTTTTGCTGGCACGCTGTTTGAGGGGAGACCTTGAGACATATCCTCCTCTTATGTGGAAGTAGGTGAGAAATTTGATGGTACTGATTACTTACGATGTTAATACGGTTTCAAATGAAGGGAAAAAACGTTTGCGCCAGGTAGCGAAGGAATGTGTGAATTACGGACATCGGGTACAAAATTCAGTTTTTGAATGTGAAATGGACTGGGCGAAATGTCGGCAGGTAAAAGAAATCTTAACTGAACTGATCAATCCCCAAGAAGACAGTTTAAGATTTTATTATTTGGGAGAAAAGACGAAAGCAAAAGTTGACCATATTGGTATAAAACCAAGCTTTGATTTGAAAGGTACACTTATCATGTAATTTCAGGTGCGAATATAAAGTGCACATACTTGCGCTATAGGATTCGCACCGAATATATTTATAGTTTTAAGCAGAAATATTCAAAAAAAATCATAAGACAACAGTATATCTAAAAATTGTATACATACTACATATAAATAAACACGACTACGATGAAATGTTGGATATTTTTGCTGTCGCATTCCCTGCGGAA
>DCDB01000347.1 GCA_002316215.1 Lachnospiraceae bacterium UBA1066
GTAATCGTTGTGGCAGGTTATGATTTTAATGATGAAGGCGAATTTGTTGCTCAGGATAAAGAAAATGTGTATACCGGGGCCTGCGGCGGTGACCGTAAGTCGGGAATCGGTCTTCATGCGGAAGATCAGGAGCTTCTTGCGGCTGCAGGAAAGGCCAATACGAACTGCACGGCTGTCCTGATTGGCGGCAATACCATCCTGATCGGGGAATGGGCAAAGAATATTTCTTCGGTTGTTATGGCTTATTATCCGGGAATGGAAGGCGGTACGGCACTGGGCAGGATTTTGTTCGGGGATGTTAACCCGAGCGGGAAGATTCCTTTCGTGATTCCGGTCAATGAATCCGATCTTCCTTCCGTTAACTGGGACGCAGAAGAAATCCGCTATGATTATTATCATGGTTATGAAAAACTGGACAAAGAAGGGGTAAAACCGTTTCTGCCTTATGGATTCGGCCTTTCTTATACGACCTTTCATTTTTCAGAATGCAGGGCGTGGCAGAAAGATGGCAGGATATTTGCCGGCTGCCGTGTAAAAAATACCGGAGACCGAGAAGGCGCAGAGATTGTTCAGATGTATATCGGCTGTCCGGAATCTAAGGTGGACAGACCTGTACGGGTTTTGAAAGGCTTTCAGCGCGTGGTTCTTGAAGCAGGCGAAGCAAGGACAATTATATTAAGCTGCCAGGTTCAGGATACGGCGTGGTTTAACGAGCAGACGAATTCATTTGAAACAGAACACATGAAAATCGATATCTATCTCGGAGACTGCGATGCGGAAGAGAATCTTCTTAAAACGAGTCTTGTCATTTGAAGAAAATAAAAGGAGAACCAATGAATAATCAACCATCATTTAAGGAAAAGCTGGCCTTTGCAGTTGGAGACGGCGGATGCAATTTTGTCTGGACTACGGTCGGATCGTTTCTTACGCTTTATTATACAGACAGTGTAGGTATTGCGGCGGCAGTTGTTGGTACAATCATGCTTTTAACCAGGATACTGGACGGTGTTTCGGATCTGGTTATGGGGACGATCATCGACCGTACCCATACGAAATGGGGAAAAGCGCGCCCGTGGGTTCTTTGGTCGGCGCTGCCGATGGGACTCGGGCTTGTCCTGATGTTCAGTGTTCCAAGCGCCTTGAGTCAGGGCGGGAAAGTTGCTTATGCGGCGGCTACGTATGTCATTATGTGTGTTGTCATTTACACGGCCTGCAATCTGGCATATAATACCATGCTTTCACTTATTGCGCCGAATCCGAAAGACCGCGTTTTTATGAGCTCTCTTCGTTTCTTCTGCACCATGGGCGTCGTGCTGATTATCAACTATAACACGATGAACCTTGTTAAGAGCATCGGCTGGACAGGTATGGCAATTGTGTTCGGAAGTATCGGCGTTGTCCTTCTCCTCATTACATTCTTCTTTACAAAAGAACGTACGGCACCGGCGGATGAAACAAGTAAAAAGCAGGAACAGAAACTTCCGGTAGGGGAATCCTTCAGGATATTATTCAAGAATAAATACTTTGTCCTTATCACGATTGTGTTTGTTATCAATTATACGGCTTTGGGAATCAACAACGGACTTCGTATATACTATGCGAGGGATGTACTCGGATCGGCTGCACTCATGGGAACGCTGACGCTTTGCTTTATTCTACCGAAAATGATCGGCAATCTTGCTTATCCTGTTGTTACGAAATTCATGGGAAAATGGCAGAGCATGGTGATTGGTTACCTGATTGAAATGGCCGGCGTTGCCTTCATGGCATTTTCTCCGATAAATTTTGGTACGACGGCTGTCGGCCTTGTTCTTCTGGGTATCGGTGGCATTCCGCATAATGCAGGATTGTTTGCCTATGTTGCGGACATTGTTGATTACGGCGAATGGAAAACAGGCGTAAGGATTGACGGCCTGACATATTCTGCAACAAGCTTCGGCATGAAGGTCGGTGCAGGTCTGGGTTCCGCTATTGTCGGATGGGGGCTCGCGTGGGCAGGCTATCAGGGAAAACTTACGTCCCAGACAGCGGCAACCGTCGCTTCCATCCAGCGGGTATATACATTTGTTCCCCTTATTCTTTTTGCAGTAGGATTTGTTGCTTTACTTTTCTGCAATGTCGATAAATTATATCCGCAGATCCAAAAGGATCTGGCAGCAAAGAAAGCGGTGAACTGACCGGTTAATCTTGACTTCCAGTGAGAGCTAACACTCAAAGAAAATATGTGGCCTGAGCAGCCCGGAAAATCAGCATTTCTCTTGATTTTCCGGGCTATTTTTAGTATAATAATTGAGTAGGTATACAGACTTATTTACGAGGTGTAAAACTGCTGAATGTATTATGATTTCAAGGTGAAAATCCCGGAGATTAAGGGAAAGATCTACGAGCGAACGATCAAAAGTGTTGTCTATATCAACTACGAATACGACAGGGTCTACAAACCTGATAAGAAGTACAACATTCCCAAACGTACCACCATCGGGAAGAAGTGCGAGGATGATCCGGGAATGATGTATCCGAATCCAAACTTTTTGACCTATTTCCCGGATGCAGAACTTCCTGATGACCAGGGGCGAGGCACACGCAGCAGCTGTCTTCGAATCGGGACATGGTTGGGGATCCAAAAGCTGATGATGGAAAGCCTGGTTGATAAGAACATAGACGGACTGTATGGTGATACGCGTGGTACCGGCCTGTTCCTGGATCTGGCGGTGTACTATCTGACGACGGAAAACAATGCCGGCCAGTACTATCCCGACTACGCTTACAACCATCCGCTGTTTGCGCCGGAGTATAAGATCTACAGCGATTCCACAGTTTCAACTTTTATCAGCCAGATCTCTGTAGAAGACAGTGTATCGTTCCAGAACGAATGGAACAGCATCAAAAAGAAACAGGATAAGATCTACATTTCTTATGACTCTGCCAATAAAAACTGCCAGGCTGGTGATATCGAGATCGTTGAGTTCGGCCACGCCAAGGAAGATAAAGGACTGCCGATCTTCAACTATTCTATCGCGTATGACTGTAACAACCGGGAACCGCTTTTTTACGAGACATATCCCGGCAGTATTGTTGATATATCTCAGTTGCAGCTGATGCTGGACAAGGCTGCAGCTTACGGTTATAAGAATGCGGGATTCATCCTGGATCGCGGCTACTTTTCCAGAGAGAACATACGCTACATGGACCGCCTGGGCTATGATTTCGTGATCATGGTCAAGGGGATGAAATCCTTCGTAAATGACAAGATCCGGGAAGTCCAGGGGAGTTTTGAAGAGAAAAGACAGTATACGATCCGCCGTTACCAGGTAAATGGCACGACCGTGAAAACAAAAGTCTTCTATTCTGATGAAAGAGACCGATATCTCCACATTTATTATAGCTACAGTAAGGCTGCGGCTGAACGCGAGGACCTGGAATCGAAGATCGACCGTATCGCAGCATATCTGAAAAAGCAGGAAGGGCAGGAAGTTGCCATAGATAAGGCTTATGAAAAGTACTTCAGCCTAGAATACTATCATGAAGGAAAAGAAGATCAGTGCTTTGTCTGCGGTATCGAGAAAGCTTCCGTCATAGAGGAAGAACTGAAGATGTGCGGATACTTCTGCATTATCACATCCGCAGAAATGACTGCAAAAGAGGCACTGGATCTGTACAAGAGCAGGGATGCTTCAGAAAAGCTGTTCAAAGCGGACAAGAGTTTCCTTGGGAACCGGAGCCTGGGAGTTTATACCGGTGAATCACTGGAAGGGAAAATGCTGATCGCCTTTGTTGCCCTGATCATAAGGAACCGGATGTACACAAAGCTGAAGGATGCCGAGGAGGAAATGCCGGAAAGACCGAACTACATGAACGTACCGGCATCTATTCGGGAACTGGAAAAAATAGAAATGGTCCGGCAGGCAGACGGTGTATACCGGTTGGATCATGCCGTTACCGCTACACAGAAGACGATCCTGAAAGCGTTCGGGATTGATTCGAACTATGTAAAAAGAAAGTCAAAAGAGATCAGTGATCAGCTGAATCCGAAAGTTCTAAAGGTCAGGATATAGGAGGCGCGAAATGGCACGAGGAAAACGAAAAGTATCAACAGAAGTAATGGATGCAAAGATCGAACAGCAGAAGGCAGCTCTGGAAAAAGCTAAGATGAAATAAGATGCAGAGAAAGAAGAACTGGCCCATCTGATTAAACTCCGCAACGAGATGCGGAAGGAAGAATTGATGGAGGCAGTCATCAAGAGTGACCGTTCTTACGATGAGATCTTAGCCTTTATAAAAGGCGTCGGTGACTGACCGATGCCTCATTGAGTGTCAAAAACTCTGGAAGTTAAGATCTACCCGCTTTGATTTTTAAACCGAATCTCCCTTTACAGAACTAAATATCTGACGTATAATTTAATTACCATATTGGTAATTAAATCGGAGAACGATGCTTATAACATATAAATCTAAAAGAGCAGAGGAACAGTTTTCCTCAAGCTTTCAAAAAAGATGGAGGTATCCGGAGCAGGTTAAAACAAAGCTTAAAGCTTTGGAGAATTTTATTCAGAGCGCTGTATCGCTTCAGGATATTATTAATTTTCCTTCGTTTCATTTTCATCATCTGGAAGGGAATCGGAAAGGAGAATGGGCAGTTTATTTAGGGCATACAGGCTATAGAGTAACTTTAATCCCCTGCGATAAAGAAGGTAAGGAAATTTTCGGAAAAGATATTGTCTCGGAGTGCAGGATGATAACGATTGTGGAGATTACGGAGGTGAACAATCATTATGAATAAAACTGAATATGGAGAGCTTTCGGCATTCCACCCGGGATATTATATAGCTGAAATTATTGAAGATATGGGAATTACCCAGGAAGAATTTGCGGTCAGGATGGGGACTACTGCCAAAACGCTTAGCAAGTTGGTAAACGGGCAGATCAATCTGTCGAATGACCTTGCCATGAAATTGTCCATAATGATGGGAACCAGCGTGGAGGTATGGCTGAATCTTCAGAAGAATTATGACCGGAAGATTATAGAAATTGAGGGTAGAAAAGACATAGACGGGCAGATACAGATTTCCCGGCTTATTGACTATTCTTATTTTGTTAAGGTTGCACATCTGAAAGAAACAAGAAAGCCGCAGGAGAAGGTTGAAAATCTATGCGGATATTTTAAAATATCGGATTTAAAAACTCTTGAAAATCAGGACTATCTGGTGAACTTCAGAACCGGGATCAAGAATGTCGATAATAAGAATGTCATTAATGCGCGCGCGTGGCTTCAGACCGCATTGAATATCGGCGGTAAGCTTCAGACAGAGGAATTCAATGCCAGAAAGTTAATGGCTTTTCTGCCCGAAATCCGCAGTATGACCGTGCAGAATCCAGAAGTCTTTTTACCCCGGCTGCGGAAAATTTTTTCTGAAAGTGGAATTGCATTTGTCCTGCTCCCACATTTAAAGAACTCCGGTATTAACGGAGCAGTGAAATGGTACACGAATAGTACTGTTCTATTAGCTGTTAACGACAGGAGATGTTATGCGGACACTTTCTGGTTTACTCTGTTTCATGAGATAAAGCATGCGCTTCAGCAAAAAAGAAAAGTAACGTTTGTTTATTTGGATGAGCATGAAGCTGACGAGAAAAACAGACAGCTGGAAGATGAGGCAGATGCTTTTGCGCAGGATTACTTGATTCCGGCGAAGGAACTGGCAGCGTGGTCACCTGATAAATATGTTTCGGATGCCGATATCTGTATGTTTGCCAGGAAGATCGGAATTCATCCCGGGATTGTTGCCGGAAGGCTGCAAAATGAAGGAATTATTCCTCAAAACCGCTGTACAGGATTAAAAGAGAAATATAAGATTACGCTGCTTCCATAGTATTTTATTGAGTTACAGAAGGAATACTGACTTATTTATAAAAGTGTTTTGTAACCCACTTTTAATTTTTTACGGAAACAGCACGTTGTTTTATTAAGATTATTAATAAAACAACGTGCTGCTATTTTGGTAAGAACTTTTCCTGAAGTGATTTCTGTGAATGCCGGCAGATTTATTTGTTGTCATACATTCTGCCGTAGATATCACCGTAGAATTCAACGTATTCGTCAAAAAGCTTTTTCAGTAAATTTATCATAATAATTACCTCCTGTTTGCGAAAAAATATTTCTGTGTTTGTGTTTCTGTATTTCTTTGTTACGAGTTGTATTCTAATCGAAAAGCATTTATAATTCGTGTCAAATCGTATTGAAAAGCAGCCAAATCTTGCAGCACTTCCAGGGCGGCTGTAAAACTATAAAATGTTTCTGCCAGAAGGTGTAGTATATGCTTCCATTATATGAAAATACAGAATATGATCTGGAAATTATGAGAATGAAATTCAGCCATTTTCCGCCGCATCTTCATAAGGCGCTGGAATGTGTTTTTGTGGAGGAGGGCACGCTGGAAATCGGTGTGTCGCAGGAACTTTATCATATGGAAAAGGGGGATTTCGCCCTTGTTTTCCCGGGGATGATCCACCACTATCAGACTTTTGGCCCGTCCGCAAGCCGCGGGATCTTTGTGCTTGCGGCGCCGACGCTGCTGGGAGGTTTCTCCCAGAAAATGTCCGGCTTCTGCCCGGATCCGCCGGTCATTTCCTCGGAAAATGTCCATCCGGACATCCGCTACGCGCTGAAAGCACTGGCCGGACTTAAGAAGGACGAGGAGAGCGCAGCAAAGCCACAGACGGCCGCTTTTAGGCAGAAGGCGCTGGCCGGACTTAAGAAGGATGAGGAGAGCGCAGCAAAGTCAAATATGACGGTTTTGAGACCGGAATCGGTGTTTGGTCTTAAGGAAGGTGAGGGGATGCTTCCGCTCCGGCAGGCTTATGTACAGATTATCCTGGCGCGGAGCCTTCCGTGTCTTCATTTGACGGAGCGGACGGCGTATGAGGGACATGATCTTATTTACCAGACGGTGGCTTATGTCGCCGGGCATTACCGGGAGCAGGTATCGCTTACGGGGATGGCGAAGGAGCTGGGATGCAGCCCGTATGTGCTGTCGCGCGTCTTTTCGGGGACATTTCACATGAATTTCAATCAGTATGTGAATAAGGTACGGCTGGAGTATGCGGTCGGGCTGCTGATGAATACGGATGATTCTGTTACGGAGGTGTACCTGGATGCCGGTTTCGACAGCCAGCGGACCTTCAACCGGGTGTTCCGCGAAAGCTTTCATATGAGCCCGCGGGAATATCGGAAGAGCAAGAACGCTTTGTAATGGAGGAAGGTTAAAAGTCTGTACATGTGTGGCGCTCGTGACGGATTTTCTACTAAATAGTTACTGAATGAAATGGGGCGCCTCCGGTTTGTCCGGAAGCGCCCTGTTATTGCGCTACGGTTTAGAGCATGGTTCTAATATATGAATTCAAGCCTTCTATGCTGCTGATGTTATATTTGTCATTGACCAAAGAAAAGTATTCCTTTATGGATTCGTTAGAAATCTCTTCGTTGGAAGATTCGAATTCATTATATCCTTTCCGGGCGTGAACCCAGGGGTCTTCTTTGTGGGTAATCCGTTCAAGCGTTTTTCCACTATACATGCCAAAAGTTTTAAGCACCAGGTCTGTCGCAAGACGTTCATTGTCATTTAGCAAATCCTCTTTTTCCCGGAGAATGGAGAACCGCGCGTCATCAATGGGATTGTATTTGAAATCACGGAAGAGATCGTATACATCCCGGTAAACAGGTCCATGCTGCCATGCTTCACTGGTTTCTGTGAAAATATAGTTTCCGAAAAGAGCGGTGTAGACACCCTGTATGAAATAGAGCAGCTTCTGGAGCATAAGGGGGGTTACCTCTTCTTCTGCTTCAAAGATATATGATATGATGCCAAGCATTTTATCGGAAACGGAGAATGTTTTCTCCATGCTTACAGCGGCGCTTATTCCTTTTGAGTAAGCTGTATATGCAATCTTTTCTTTATTCTTTTCCAACATATCTTTCATAAAAGTCGGCGAAGAGAGTGCGTGACGGACAATATCGGAATATTCCTTAGAAGGTACCTGTCCTGCGAGGTAGCGTGTTATAGTGACTTCACCGAAACCTAGTGCCAGAGAAAGTGGAGCTTTTCCGATATTATATACTTTCAGAAGATTCTCGATGTCTTCGATGGTGACTAGTCCTTCTGCTGCACGGTACTGTTCATCGATTTCATGAGCATTTGCATCGAGAAGGCCTGGAATATTCATCTCGCTTCCACATTCCTCACATATTGCCGTAGTGATGACAAAGTCATAATCTTTACCCCGAATAGTTTTGGTTATTGATTCTTTTCTGAGAGAATACGGTTTTATGTCTCTGCATTCCACACAGAAATCCTTCCTTTCTTTGCCTGCCATTTTGTTTTCCTCCTTTTTTGATTGCCTTCGGTTCGAATCCCAAAGGGTTACTTGAATGCATATCTCATAGGCCACTCTTGCTCATGAAATGATACGACGATAATAAAAGAGTTATCAAGTTTGTTGAACTTTATGTATAGTGAAAATGTTTTCTCTTCAGCGGATCCGAATCGTTCTAACAATCGCACGTCTTTACCGAAGATATACAGGAGTTCATGTTCAAATCCTTTATGATCATTATTCCGGACTTCTGAGAAATCCTCTGCGTTTAGACTTATCAGGATTTCTTTTGCTTTTGCTTCGTCGATAATGTAATCAGCGAATAACTCTCTGTTGTCAGGTCTATGCTCATTAAGAGAAATTCTGTAGTTGTTAATTGCAACTGCAGCTTTCACTTCTGTCAGATACTTATCTATATCATCTATGTTTGGAGTCAAAGGATTATTCTCCTTATTTTAATGACAGAAAATTTCATATTCTCCATCATTATAATAGACTGATGATCGGATTTTGTAAATATCATATCACAATGGGAACTAAATTTTTTCGGAGATTTTCGGCAGGTTGCCTTCTGGATACCAGCTGGTTGGATACTTTTTCCGACAGAGGAATCTGGTGCTAAGGACTATGAAATAATTTTAAGAATAGTTGCATAGTCTTGACACGAGCGGGAGCCTGTAAGACGTATGCGGCCAATGCGCTCTGCATCGCAGCCGTGCACCAGATGAAGACAGCCAAATTTAAGATGGTTAATAAGAAATGTACAAATCAAAGCACTGATTTATTGAAAGCCACAAGAATAAATGCTATTGTGGTTAGGGGGTGGGTAAAGATGGCAGTTTGTGACATGCATTTGCATACGACGGCTTCGGACGGGACGGACACGCCGGAAGAGATGATGAAGCGCGTCCGGGACGCGGGTATCCGTACGTTTGCCTTAACGGATCACGACACGATCGACGGGGCAATGGAGCTTGCGCCGAAAGTTCCGGGGGATATGACTTTTTACCGGGGCATTGAGTTTTCCTGCCTCGCAAAGAACGGGAAAGTGCATATACTGGGATACAATTATAATCCGGAAAATGCCGTCTTTCGGGACGCTCTGGCGTTCGGAGAACGTCAGCGGCACCGCAAGCTGGATATCCGGATTGCTTATCTGGAGGAGAAATTCGGGATTCATTTTTCAAATGAAGAGCTTGAAAAGCTCCATGCGATTCCGCGGCCGGGGAAGCCGCATCTTGCGGATCTTCTGGTGCGGAAGGGATATGCGGCGAATATTACCGAGGCGATAAAAAAATATCTGAACGGCTGCCGCAGCGGCATTTCCCGTATCGGGGCGGAGACGGCGGTGAAGGCGATTTTGTCGGCCGGCGGGATTCCGGTGTGGGCGCATCCGCTCGGCGGGGAGGGTGAGGCTGAGCTTCCGCGGGAGACATTTGAGAAAACGCTGGACGAGCTCATGGATTATGGTATACAGGGACTTGAATGCTGGTATTCCCGCTATACGGAGGAGCAGGTTGATTTCCTGCTTGCGGCGGCGAAAATGCACGGGCTTCTGATCTCTGGCGGCAGCGACTGCCACGGCACGCGGAAGACGATTGCGGCCGGCACGCTGAATGCGTTCGGGGCGGAAGTGGGTGAGGAGCAGCTGACAATTCTTACGGAGCTGGCGAAGAGAAAATGATGAAAAGTAATCTTACGGAGCTGCGCGAAGAGAAACTGATGAAAAAGTAATCTTACGGAGCTGGCACGGAGAAAATGACAAAAAAGGTATCACCGGCTGCGATGTGTCATCATGAAATTTAGAATTTCCATCTTCAGAGGTTTTTCCGTGCTGCATGAAATCTGTTTATGTCATGCTTTGGCAGGAAAGACTCCGGGAAAGACCGGATTTTGCGGAAAATGAAGGGCTCAGGGAAAGACCGGATATTGCGGAAAATGAAGGGCTCATGGGAAGACCGGATTTTGCGGAAAATGAGGGTTACGGAGAAGGCTGGATTTGTTACTGTTCACTCCCCCATACGGGCTCTTGTGAATAGTGCCAAATTTTTATATTTTGTGTAAAATGCATGTATTCTGGGACGTTCCGTCGGCATCCGCGGCAGTAA
>DCDB01000145.1 GCA_002316215.1 Lachnospiraceae bacterium UBA1066
TCTGTATACCTGCCGCCTTCTGCGGCTTCTGTATACCTGCCGCCTTC
This sequence comes from Lachnospiraceae bacterium UBA1066, assembly GCA_002316215.1. GTDB lineage: Bacteria > Bacillota > Clostridia > Lachnospirales > Lachnospiraceae > Chordicoccus. The sequence goes on from DCDB01000145.1 coordinate 48, forward strand.
TGCGGCTTCGGTGCTGTCACAGCCGGTTTCACCGCTTCAGGTTTCGGTACTGCAGCCGTCCGCTCCGCAACCTCAGTCTTCGCTGCGGCTTTATCTTCAGCTGTGCGCTTCACCATGCCGCCGGACAAAGCTTTTCCGGAAAGCAATTTTTTCATTCCCTGTGCAATTTTCGTCTCTGAGAAATTCTTTTTTAGAGATTTTTTCTTTATCTTCTTTACTTTTTTACGACTTATATCCGGTACTGAAACCGGAGCCGGTTTTTCCGTCTGACCCGGCTGTACCTTTTTTACCCCGCTGATTGTCGGCCAGATATACTCTCTGTCCTCACCGCTTTTTTGATTAAAATCCGTCAAAACCTTACCCTGATCTTTCCTGAACCCCACTCAAGACTTAACGATCTCTTCCATATCTGCAGATTGCGTTTTTCCGGCATCTGCCATACGCCCCTTAAGCACCTGCTTCTCAAAATCCGCAGGAAGCGCAAAAGGCAATAATAAATTATAGCATGATATGCAGACTTTGTCACATCAGAATCCCGGGTTAATGACATTTTGAGCGTAACAGTACAATTTTTCCGGACAATACAGCAATTTGCTCCTTTCCGCGTCCGGTATCAAAGCTTCCGCAGAAGCTTTTCATAAAACACAATTGTCGTAAACAGGCTGCGAAGTGCAATGGATTCATTTGCCCCGTGAACGCTCCCGCGTTCCTGCTTTGTCATAACCATCGGGGAAAAACGGTAGACATGATTTGATATTTCGTCATAATTCCTTGCGTCCGTGCCGCCGTTCAGCTGATACGGCGCCGCAGCCGCAGCCGGCCATACCTCACGGATAACGTCTTTCAGCATTTCCCACTCCGGGCAGCGGATCTCCGCCGTAGGCGAAGGATCCCGGCCTGCCAGGATCTCCACATTAATCTCAGGATCATGGATGATTTTTTTTAAACACTCCGCTGCTGATTCGACCGTGTCACCGGCCAGCAGACGGACATTAATCCCCATCTCAGCCTGATCCGGAAGCACATTAAAAGCCGACCGTCCTTCGAGGATGACAATTGCCGTCGTCGTTCGTACCATCGCATTAAAGGTGCCTCCCAGGACAGCCGCTGCCGCGGAAATTGCCGGGCTGAATATTTCCGGATGTTCAAAAGCGAATTTTTCATAAGGAGGCACTTCCCCGGAAAGCTCCCGGAACATCAATTTCACAGGTTCCGAGAGCCTCGCGGGAAAGGGATGATTCTCAATCCGGACCGCCGCACGCGCCAGCTGCCCGAGGATCGTGCGCCTGGGTGCTGTGGAAGTATGCCCGCCTTTCTTCTTTATCGTCAGCCTATAGTTTGCCGTTCCCTTTTCGGCAACTCCAATCATCGCCGCCATGCGATTAAGGCCCGGAAGTCCTTCCGGTATGACAGCCCCGCCTTCGTCCAGAACAAAAGCCGGACGGACATTTTCCTCCTTCAGCACTTTTACGATGTCTCCGCACGAGCCTCCGCAGGTTTCCTCTTCGCCGCTGAAGGAAAGATAGAGGTCATTCTTCGGTCTCCAGCCGTCTTTTAATGCTGCATCTGCTGCCTCCATCATGGCGCAAAGCGTCGATTTCGTATCCAGTGTTCCTCTTCCGAAAATACGCCCGTCCTTTATTGTTCCTGAAAAAGGTTCTTCTGTCCATGCCGCCTGATCGGCCGGAACGACATCATAATGGGCCATAAGGACAGACGGCTTCTCATCCGTTTCGCCTTTTATTTTATACAAAACGCCTGTGAGGCCGATTTCCCGCCTTTCGGAGCCTTCTGCAACCGCCGGGAACCTTTCAGTAAGAAGCTGACGGAAACCCTCAAACTCCTTTAACTCCATCCGACCGGGATCATCATAAGAAACCGTCCTCTTCCGGATCATGGCACTCAGGTCATCCGCAGCTCTGCTTCGACTCAGCTTCATTTATATCCCTCTTTCTGCCGTGGAATTTCGGTCTCACAATTTTTCCCGCATCAGGATCCCGGAATTTCAGCCTCATATCTTTTCCCGCATCAGGATCTCAGAATTTCAGCCTCATATCTTTTCCCGCATCAGAATCCCGGAATTTCAGCCTCATATCTTTTCCCGCATCAGGATCCCGGATTCCGCCTTGCTCTTTTTATGTCAGGGCCGGAAAATCGCCTCCCCGGGAAAAGCTTTTATCATCCTTAAACGGCATCATGTTCCTTCAGAAGCTTCCCGATGTCGGTGCCTGCCGCCTTTTTCAGCGCTTCCTTAAGCGCAATGCCGGCAATCGGGTTCATTTTCATATCCGTAATCTTCCTGCCGTCACGCAGCTTAACCGTCGCATCGATGAGGTCGCGTACATCGAAGGTCGAGCCCCATACCTCCGGAACTCCGCGGTCAACATTAAGCAATGTATACACTGCCTCCATGCCTGTGCGGATGGAATATTCCGTTGTGAAAATGGTATCTCTCTTCGTTTCGGCAAACTGTCCGAGGAAAGCAAAATTGACGGCTCCTTCCGGAACAACGTCCGGACGGTCGCCTTTTTCCCTCGGCATGAAAAATGCTGTAATGTAAGGCATCATGACCGGAACCGTATTGGCGCTCTTTTCCGCAAGCCCCTCGATCTCCGCTTCCGGAACACCGAGATGATACAGCCATTCCATACAGATTTCCTTGCCTGTGCAGTCGCGCATGGCCTTCTTCACGAAATTACCCGGCTTGTCTGTAAAAAGTCCGTAAATCCAGCCGATTGTTTGATTTTTCGGCTGTGTACGGAACTGCGGCTGCCGGTTAAAGGTCCAGCTTAAAAGCCAGTTGGAATCCTTTACGGTAACAATACCGCCGGTAACCACTTTGCCCGAGAACGGATCCCGCTTGCAGATATTTTTGACATAAGCCGGTATCTTCTCATCCAGCGTCGTAACGGTAGCGCTCATCCAATTGCTCTTTTCCGGATCGTGGCAGAACTTGTCCGGACGCCCGAAAGAAGGATCCTGCGCTGCAATCTTGCGCCACATATCCCAGCCGCCGCCTTCACGGATTTCTTTTTTGAAGGGCGCCGGCTTATCCTGCGAACCCATGGTGGAATTCTCAACGCAGCCGCCGTTCGTAATAAAGACAAGGTCGTTATCCGTAAGATCAATGATCTCCTCTTTTCCGTTCCGGATAACCGTGATGCCTCTGGCCGCTTTCTTTTCTTTTGTGATGTCGAAGGCGACGCTGACCACTTTCGTATTATATTCAAAACTTACGCCGAAGGATTCCAGGTATTTAACCATCGGCAGGATCATAGACTCGTACTGATTATATTTTGTGAACCTGAGGGCCGTAAAGTCCGGAAGTCCTCCGATATGATGGACATAGCGCTGCAGATAGCGTTTCATTTCCAAAGCGCTGTGCCAGTTTTCAAATGCGAACATCGTGCGCCAATACAGCCAGAAATTAGAATTCAGCACCTCGTCATCAAAAACGTCCGTGATTGTTTTATTGTAGAGCTGTTCTTCCGGCGTAAGGTAAAGCTTTGCAATCTCCATGGCCCCTTTATCCGAAAGTCCGAACTTCTTATCCGTGTGGGCATCCTGGCCGCGGTTTTCGGTAGCACGCTCCAGTGAATAGTTCGGATCCGCCTTGTTGAGCCAGTAATACTCATCCAGGACGGAAACCCCTTCAGTCTCAATGGACGGAATAGAACGGAACAGATCCCACATGCATTCAAAATGGTTGTCCATTTCACGCCCGCCGCGCATCACGTAGCCGACATCCCCGTAAAGATAGCCGTCGCACGCGCCTCCAGGAATCGGATCTTTTTCAAGAACATGAACATTTGCACCCTTCATCTGCCCGTCACGCACGAGGAAACAGGCCGCTGCCAGGGCGCCCAGTCCCGATCCGACAATATACGCCGATTTGCTGTCGACGCCCTCCGGCTTCAGAGGTCTTGCAAAAGCCTCATAATTTCCACTAGAATAATACATAAAAGCACCTCCTTAAATGTAGTTCCCTTTTTCAGGATACCATTTTTCAAGGAGGCTTGCACTATCCAAATATACTTTTTTGTCTATCCGGAAAAGATCTCCGGCTGCAGTTTTTTGAAAATTTCTTTATCCGGTCAGTTCACGCGCTCGTCTCCCATAAAGAAGAGAGCAATTGTTCCCGGTCCCGTATGGGAGCCGATGACCGTTCCGACACTGTTGATACCGATCTTACCTTTAAGCTGCGGCATTTTTTCTTCAATCAGCGTCCTTACCTTAACGGCGTCTTCCATACAGTCAGAATTGCAGATCTGGCATTTTCCCTTGTAAGCTGTGCCGTCTTCCACGTGATTCATCATTTCACGGACGATTTCCTCGATAACCTTCCTCTTCGGACGCACGTTGCGCCGCGGAATCAGACGTCCGAGATTATCCATATTCATAAGCGGGCAGACACCCAAAGCATTTCCGAAAAATGCGCTGGCTCTTGAGATGCGTCCGCCGCGCCAGTAGCTGGTAAGATCTGATGAAAAGAACCAGTGATGCATATGAAGACGGTGCTCCTCGCCCCATTTGTACAGTTCATCGAGGGAAAGGCCGGCATCTCTTAGATCCGCCATATATTCCATAAAAAGCCCGTAACCAGATGAGGCGCCCAGAGAATCCAGCACAAGGATCCGGCGTTCAGAATATTTATCTGCCAGTATTTCTCTTGCTGCATTAGCCGAATTGATGGTTCCTGAAATGCCGGACGACAGCGTTACATGCAGGACATCCCTGCCTTCTTTTAAATAAGGTTCCCACATCCGGACATACTGCTCGGTATTCACCTGTGAAGTCTCCGGCAGCGCACCGTCACGGATTTTCTGATAAAAATCGTGAAATGGAATGGTCTGTCCCAGATCGTCATTATATTCTTTGCCGTCAATACGGAAATGGAAACAGGCGTAGGGAAGCTCCCTCTCCTTAAAAAATTCCGGCGAACGATCCGCCGTTGAACAGCAGGTCAGCACATATGAGCTCATATTTTTCCTCCTCTTGAATCTATCCTGCTGATTGTAGCATCCGTAAAAATTAAAGGCAAGATACACTTTCACTTAAGAGTTTATTGTAAGGATTGCCGGAATCGCATACTTATCGGGCAATCCGAAGCATCACAGTTATCAAACAGGATACTTACTCCTGCATTTCATGATGCAATCATAAGCCTTCTGAGAAAAAGCTCTGGCCGTTCTCCATGATAAGGACTCCGAGCGCTCCGCGGGACTTCGCAAGCTTCATCCCCTTCCCCGCACCCAGAAGGATAACGGAAGTCGCAAGGGCATCCAGTTCTTCTGCATTTTTTCCAATCAGCGTCACAGAAGCGATTCCGTGTTCCGACGGATATCCCGTCTTCGGATCAAGGATATGATGGTAGCGCTTTCCGTCTTTATAAAAGAACCGTTCGTAAGTCCCGGACGTCACACAGGAAGCATCTTTTAGCGTAATCGTCCGGACCGGTTCCCCGTCCCTGTCAAAAGGATTGCGTATGCCGATCTGCTTTTCTGTGCCGAAAACGCTGACTGTACCGCCGAAATCCAGCACAGCGGATGAGACCCCGGCCTCCTTCAGCATAGAAACCGCACGGTCAGCGGCTGCCCCCTTGGCGATACCTCCCAGGTCAAGACTCTGCCCTGCCCTTTTTAAGCCGGCTTTCATCGGCAGAGGTCCTTCAAAAATAATATCCTGATAATCGACAAGATCCTTTGCTTCGTCAATGTCTTCTTCAGAAGGAATAAAATCCCCTTTTTTCCCGATTCCCCAGAGCGACGCCAGAGGTCCTGACGTAATGTCGAAAAGCCCGCCCGTCATGCGCCCGTAATAAACGCTGTCCATCAAAAGGGCGAACGTACTTTCCGATACCGCAACGTTCTCCTGCCCCGCTTTCTCATTGATTCCGGATATCTCGCTGCCGGTTTTAAAAATCGACAGACGGTCATCCCAGGCCATAATTTCATCGCGTATCTTCTTTAAAAGTTCCTGTCCCGTACCGTCCGGGATTTCCGGCATCTCGATTGTGTTTAAAGTGCCGAGTGCCCGGAAGGCAATTGAAAGGATTTTCATTTAAAAGCCCCCTGTCTTTTATGTTTTTCAAAAGTCTTCATCGTGTCTCCGCCTTATCCTGCCATGAGCAAAATCGCGTCTCCGTCTCATCCTGTTATGAGCGAACACGCAAAAACGCGTCTTTTGAGCAGCTTCATAATTTTACCGTTTTTCATTCACCGTTTCAACACAGTTCTTCTGTTATCATAATGCTTGAAAATACTACTGTCCAGAATAAAAGAGAGGTGTTTAAAATGAAGACCAAAAAAATCCAGTGGATACAAATCGCCCGCCATCTTGTACAGCTCGCCGCCTTTATCCTGTATCCCGGGCTCTTCGTATCAATTTTCCTTTCCGTTAAAGATATTTATACGGCGCTTATCGGCGGAACATTCGTTTTTTCAACGCTTGCGCCTTCCATTTTCCTTTTGTCCGGAACGCTGATCATCACGATTTTTCTCGGGCGTTTCTTCTGCGGCTTTCTCTGCTCCTTCGGTGCTATGGGCGACCTCTTGTGGGCTTTCATGCAACATACGCTCCGCGTCCGTATCAAAGTTCCCGAAAAGCTTGATGCCGTCCTGAAATATTTAAAATACGTCGTCTTAGCAGCTGTCGTCATCTTCGGATGGACGCTCGGCACGGTAAACTTTGAGGGAACCTTAAGCCCGTGGACCGTATTCGGCTTTTATTCCTCAATAAAAAGCTGGACAACAGCCACTTACCTCTTTACCATCGGCAACGTCTTTTTGATCGTTATCATCATCGGTTCTATGTTTATCGAGCGTTTCTTCTGCAGGTATCTCTGCCCGCTCGGCGGCATCTTTACCCTGGTTTCCAAAGCAAGGCTGATCCGCATACGCAAGAACCGTAAAAAATGCGGCAATTGTACGCTCTGCACGGCAAAATGCTCTATGGGAATTCCTCTTTATAAGACAGATATCGTTTCCTCCGGAGAATGCATCGACTGTTTCAAATGCACGGAAGTCTGCCCGAAAGCCAATGCGGCTGCAAATCCGACGCCGGCCGTTGCTTCAGCCATCGCCGTTGCGGCATTGACCGGCATGGTCTACGGAGGAGATATTCTTGGAGCGAAAGTCGCTGAAGCCTCAGCAGTTTCACAATCCGCCGTTTCCTCAGGCTCAGCCTCTTCAGGTACTGCCTCTTCGGGCACTGCCTCTTCAGGCACCGCTTCTTCAGGCACTGCCTCTTCAGGCACCGCTTCTTCAGGCACTGCCTCTTCAGGCACCGCTTCTTCAGGCACTGCTTCTTCAGGTACTGCTTCTTCAGGTACTGCTTCTTCCGGCAGTGCATCCGCAGGCGCAACGACAGGTTCTTCCGACAGCACGGCAGCAGCTTCCGCTGACAGCGCAGCATCTTCCACCGGGGCATACACAGACGGTACCTATGAAGGTTCCGGCACCGGTCTCCGCGGCACCACAACCGTCAAAGTCACAGTTTCAGGCGGACAGATTACTTCCATCGAAGTGGAGTCCTATCAGGATGACAGCCAGTATTTCAATCGCGCCCAGAGTACCGTAATCTCGGAGATCCTTTCTTCTCAGAGTATCAATGTGAGCACAGTTTCCGGCGCCACCTTCTCAAGCAACGGTATTCTCGAAGCCGTCGCAGACGCACTGAACATCAGCTTCACGAACCCCAACTCCTCTCTTCCGAGCGGCGGTCACGGGCATTGATTGAAAGCGCAGAATAAAATCCTGAAATCCAAATCCTGAAAATGAAAATCCAGAATAAAAAACGCCTTCCGGAAAGACTTCGTTCCGGAAAGGCGTTTTTTATCAGACTCGCTCTTAAGTATTCTAATGAAACCATTGTATTTCACTGGTTAAATTAACCCGTGCTGCTTTAATTCACCTGATTCAGGTTTCCTTAGTTAAACTGGTTCGTATTTCCCTGATTAAACTGGTTCGGGTTTCCCTGATTGAACTGGTTCGGGTTTCCCTGATTAAACTGATTCGGATTTCCCTGATTGAATTGGTTCGGGTTTCCCTGATTGAACTGGTTAGGATTTCCCTGATTAAACTGATTCGGGTTCCCCTGATTGAACTGGTTCGGGTT
>DCDB01000018.1 GCA_002316215.1 Lachnospiraceae bacterium UBA1066
ACGGTCAGCGTACTGTCATCCGTACTGTCCGCCATATTTCCGGCTGCCAGAGCAGCCTGTGCGGCGGAGTCTGTGGCATCGTTCATGTTGTACTGCGATTCTGTCGCAGATTCGGTTGCCTTCGCCGCTGCGTCCGCCTTTGCAGCCTCCGAATACTGATACGGAGTCAGCGTCAGGGCCGCTGTCGGCATCGTAATGGCAAGGTCGCGCGAAGTAAGTCCGTTGGAAAGGACGTAGCCTGTAATCAGCTTATCAATCTCGGAACTTGTCATCATAGCATAATACTTCTGAGAATAAGAATTCACTTCTTCACTCATTTTCGTTACATTTGCCGTAACGGAAGGCAAAGTCATTCTTTTCGTTGCAAGCACCTGCTTTGTCTCTTCCGCTGCGGTAATCTCCGTCTCTTTATCAGAAAGCGAAGTTAAAAGCGGACGGATGGCAAGGAGAGCAAACAGGGCGATAATTATGACAAGCCCCAGCACATAAAGAAGCTTTTTATCCCGTTCGGTAAGATCCATCTGTATTTTCATGATGCCGCCACGCTTTCTGCGGGAATCGCACTGTCACTTGAAGAAGTTCCGGAGGCCGCGGAGGTTGTCATGTCTGCGGGCTTCCCTGCATTTTCCGAAAGAGTCGTCGTTACGTTGATCGCCCAGTTATTCGAGCTTTCCTGCCAGGTGTAGCCGGTGTAAGCAACGTCGGTAAACAGCGATGACTGCATAAGTTTTGCAATAAACTGGTTGATGCTTTCGACATTACTGGCCGTCGCTTTCATAGAAAGGACGCCGCTCGCGGCATCGTAGCTGTTGATCACAACGTCCGCAAGACCGCTTGCCGAACTGTTGATTTCCGCAGCGACAGTCGAGTTCATCCAGGGATAAGAATTAATGTTCCTTGCCAGAAGCTTGAGGCCGTCGTCATGCTGCGTGAGGATGGCAGCCTTCGAAGCCTCGGCATCATACTCCGACGCAGCGCTTAAATTAGAGGGATTTGTATTGTAATCATTCAGTTCGCCTAAATAGCTGCCGCGCATCATGTTAAGGACAACCAGGACCAGCGTTGCAATGACAAGGGCAGCTGTCACGAAGGCATAAGGCGCATACCTCTTGATTGCCGCTTTCCGCTTCTCGGCCTTCGGGGACATTTCACGCACGAGGGCGAGGACGTTCTGATGGCCTTCCAGCTTCATGAGACCTGCGGTAGGATAAACAATCTTCTGGAACGGCAGGCTGGGATCCTGCAGTGTGACATTTTTCGGCTGTACGATTATGTGGATGTCGGAATCAGGCTCCTGCGCCGTCAGCGCATCGCGGCAGGGCTCTTCATCTTCATTTTCGATGCCGCCGACCGCAACCTCGGTGATGACGTCTTCCACGTGCTGGGCTTTGGTGAACTGTTCCAGCTGGCTTACGACGCCTGCAATCTCGCGCCCGAATTCCGGCGTACCGTGGTCGGAGAACAAACGCGTCGAACTGGAATAATAATATTCGCCCTTAACAAAAAGGATGGAAGTCAGCGTCATACCGTCAAGAAGCATGACGACGACGGTCTTGCCTTTTATCTCCTCCGTCCGCTGTAGCAGATTGACGGCCATGCCGACGCCGCTGTTGACCTGGGAAAGCGTGATTCCTGCGTCCGTAAAGATCTGGTTATAGGTATCGATGAAATCATACTCCGCAAGCTCGGCGCAGACCTGCGTCTTCTTCGTCTTCTTGTCATTTCCCATGACAAAGAAACCGATGACGGGCTTCTTCGTGCGTTCGATATCGACGAATTCACGCTTTAAAAATGCAAGTGATTTCTGCGGCGAAAGCGTCGGGATCTCCATCAGGCGCACCATGAACTGCGGACTGTTGACAATCAGCTGGATGCCCGTCTTCGGGAGGCGGTTGGTCTTCCAGAAGTCCTTCAGGGCCGACGAAAGCGCCGCTGCGTCCGTAATGACGCCGTTCAGGATGCTGCCTTCCGGCGTCTTCATCGTATACACGTTCCGCACCGTCACATTTTTCGACGTTCCGGCGCCGGATAAGATCTGTATTTCAGTATTTGACAGATATACAGTAAGTGCCATTTCCTTACCTTTCCCAAGTTAATGCAAAAATTTTGGGGACTGTCCCCGCGGAAGTTACATGTCTCCGCCGCCGATCTGCTGGTAGGATTCGTAAATCGGCTGAATGACGGATATCATAATAAAGCCGACAATTACGGCCATAATGACGATCATGATAGGCTCAATATAGGCGACCATCTGGTTGATGGCTCGTTCAGATTCAAAGTCAAGGTCATCCGCCGTCGAGTTAAGCATGGTATCAAGCGATCCTGTTTCTTCACCGACGCGGATCGAGGCTGTCATTTTTTTAACAAAGCCGTCCACCGGCTCAAGGCTCGTACTTAAGTTTTCTCCGGCTTTTACTTTTGAAATGACATCATCGAACTGCTTGTCGATGTAGCGGTTCCCGATGGTTTTGCGCCCGATTTCAAGGGATGTCACGATCGGAATGCCGGATGAATAAAGCGAGCTCAGCGTCCTTGCAAAACGCGCTGTATAAATGACCTTCATAAGCTTGCCTATTTTCGGCATATGGACCAAAAGCTTATCCCAGCCGAAAACAACCTGCGGTATCTTGAAAAGGAACCGGAAGAAAAGATAAATTGCCACAGCTGCGATGACGAGGACATACCATTTTTTCTGGACGAAGCTGCTGATAGCCATCATGACGCGCGTTGGAAGCGGCAGCGACGTCATCTGGTCAAACAGGCTCTTGAACTGCGGCATAACAAAACCAAAGATAATCGCCACAACGACAACGATCAGGGCTGAAAGAATTTTAGGATACGTCATGGAACTCTTGATCTTAGAATTCAGGCGGTCATCCTTCGTATACTGATCGGCCATTTTAAGAGCCGTTCGGTCAAGCGTTCCTGAAGTTTCTGCCGCGCGAAACATATTGATAATCAGGGGCGGAAAAACATTCCCCATATTTTCCATTGCATTTGAAAGCGGAATGCCCTGGAGCACATATTGGAGCACCTGTGTATAAACACTTCGTTCGTAAAGTCCGATGGATTCATCCTCGGAAATAATGCGCAGCGCGCGAACCAGCGAAACACCTGATTTAAGCAGTGTTCCGATCTGTCTCGAGTATTCCGCCAAAGATTTCATTTTCAGAGGTTTCCATGTAACCTTCGCTGTCGCCTCTGTGGCTTCGATGAGAGAAAAGCCCATCGCTTTCAAACGTTCATGGAGATCCTGCTCATCATTGGCCGCCATGACGCCGTTCACTATCTTGCCGTCTTCCTTCTGCGCCTGATATTTATAATCCGGCATAACGCCCCCTAAAAAATTCACCAAAAAACATTGAATATTTTTTTTTGCATTAATAAAAAGCAACACAAAAGCCACAATTTCTCTGATAATATTCTATCACAAAAAAAGTGGCTTTTCATTTAAATTAAGTAAATTGTCTAAAAATTGCTCAATTATTGCATCTAAAACGCAGGAGAAAGACTTCAGCATCCAAAAACAAGCCGGCTGCGAAGCTTTCTCCCATTAAC
>DCDB01000021.1 GCA_002316215.1 Lachnospiraceae bacterium UBA1066
ACTGTGTTCACCTGTCAGTTGAAAGCACTGCGTTCACCTGTCTACTCCTTCTCTGTACGGTTGCGCCCCAGCGCCTTAGCATTATAAAGTGCCCGGTCCACACGCTTATAAATTTCCTTTAAGGAGTCATTCTTTCTCACTTCCGTTACACCGAGGCTTACGGTTACCTCTTTCGGAAGATCTTCCATATCATTGTTGCTTAAACGCATGCGGATGCGTTCCGCCACTTCAACGGCCGTGTTGATATTCTGACCGTATAGAACGATCATGAATTCCTCTCCGCCCCAGCGGCCGACAGCATCTGTGCCCCTTGTCGATTTCATCAGGACACCGGAAAACTTTTTTAGGACGAGATCCCCTATCTCATGCCCGTACTGATCGTTAAAAGCCTTAAAGAAATCAAGATCCGCCATGATAAGCGAAAACTTTTCTCCTCCTGTCGCAAATTCCGCTGCAGCATGTCCGATCCGCTCTTCAATTTCGCCTCTGTTCAGCAGTTCCGTGAGACGGTCACGGCGCGCCAGTTCAGCCAGCTTTTCATTGGCTTCTTCCAGCTCCTGCGTGGTGACATCAATAAAAGTCGCAAGTCTCTGGACAAGCGAACGCTCACTCCCAAGCCTGTGCTCCTTTTCATTCGTAAGATGCACGGGCCTGTTCTTTCTCGATCCCTCGCGAAATCCCACTGCCACCATAGAGCAGTTCAGAATATTCGTTTTTTCCTTTAAACGCACAATTTCACCATAGGTGAAAAATCCTGTCGTATCTGTCACTTCTTCAAAAGGAAGGAGTTCGTCGTTGACGTCATCCTCGAGAAGCGTCCGTCGCGAAATACAATCGAAAATAAAAATTGCATCCGGCTCAAACTTTTCCATCCTGTCGCGCAATTCACGGGAGCTGACAATCAGGCTGTTGGGATTGCCATAGGAAAGTGCCGTTTTTTCCCCATAGGCAAAGTCCCCGCTGAAAGAAAGCGCACCGTTTTTATCGCATTCAAAAGGCGCCCTGGCAAGACAGAAGCCATCGCGGTTTACAATCAGAGGGAAGCCGGACGTATTGACGCCGAAATGACTGTCATTTTCAATTCTCAGATACTTTTCATAAATAGTGAATGCCGGTTTACAATCCAATTCCAGTATCTTTGTGTTGCCTTCAATACCTGTGATGCGCATTCTGCGCCCGATCTGCTTCCATCCAAGGCTGAAATCTGCAAAAAAGCTGAGGCTGCGTCCCTTAAAAAGAACCGCCGCCACACCTTTTTTATAGATATTTTTATTACCGAATAAAATCGGATCTCTCTCCGCGTTATAAGAGTCCGCGCCGCCTCCGAAAATCGGAATTTTGGCATCAAGAGCATCAAGAGGCTCCAAAAAAGACTTTACGTCAATGCTCTTAACCGTCGCCAATATTTCGATACCCGCCAGCTGCGGCACTTTTGCGGCTGCTTCCAAAAGCTGCTTTCCTGCTTTTTCTTCCGTCAGGGTACTGCAGTCATACTCCAGGACCTCGACCTCTGTTTTTTCAAAGCAGAGCAGGCTCAGGATAATGCTGTGATCGGACAGCCTGCCGCGAAATATTTCACCTGAAGTCGAAATACCGACCAGTAACGCTTCGGGGAAATTTTTCCCGACAGCCTGCTGGATCTTTCGGATGAACGATTCAAATTCGCTGCAGGAAAAGACGGTAAAAAGTAAAGCACCGGCTCCGCCTACCTGCGTATTTGTCTTAAGCGACAAAAGAGTCCTGTCCAGCTCTTTCGCATCGTATATCCTTGACGTAAATTGTTTCAAAGGTCACCCCTCCACTGCCAGCCCCGTGTACAGCTGATAGTATTTCCCCTTTTCAGCAATCAGTTCCTCATGCGTGCCTCTCTCTATAATGCGCCCCTTCTCAAGTACTATGATACAGTCCGCATTTTTAACCGTAGAAAGCCTGTGTGCAATAACGAAGGTTGTCCTTCCATTCATAAGCCGGTCCATACCGTCCTGCACGATATGCTCCGTCCGGGAGTCGATTGAAGAGGTCGCTTCATCAAGAATAAGGACCGGCGGATCGGCAATTGCCGCACGCGCGATAGCCAAAAGCTGCCTCTGCCCCTGGGAAAGATTAGCCCCGTCCCCATGCAGCATTGTCTGGTAGCCTTCCGGAAGCCGCCGAATGAAGCCGTCCGCATTTGCCAGACGCGCCGCGGCATAGACTTCTTCATCGCTTGCCGTCAGCTTTCCGTAACGTATATTGTCCATGACCGTAGCCGTAAATAAATGCGTATCCTGAAGAACAATCCCCAGAGATTCCCTCAGGTCCTTCTTTTTGATTTTATTGATATTGATCCCGTCATATCTGATTTTCCCGTCCTGAATATCATAGAAGCGGTTAATCAGATTGGTAATGGTTGTCTTTCCGGCTCCTGTCGAGCCGACAAAAGCGATCTTCTGGCCCGGCGTCGCGTACAGCTTCACGTCGTGCAGAACAAGTTTATCCGGATTATATCCAAAATCCACGCCATCCATTACAATATCGCCGGTAAGTTCCGTATAGGTTGTCGTCCCGTCCGCCTTATGAAAATGCTTCCACGCCCATTTGTCGGTTCTTTCCTTTGCCTCAGTAATGGTTCCGTCCTTTGCTATATTTGCATTTACAAGCGTAACATAGCCGTCATCCGTCTCCGGTTCTTCATCCAGGAGCTTAAAGATACGCTCAGCTCCGGCCAGGGCCATAACGACGGAATTCAGCTGCTGGCTCACCTGGTTGATCGGCTGATTAATGCTTTTGTTAAATGTAAGGAAGGATGCAAGTGTCCCGATTGTAACGCTGCCATTGCCGAGGATCGCCAGCATTCCGCCTGCAACAGCGCAAAGGACATAGCTGACATTTCCGATCTGGGCATTAACCGGCATAAGGATGTTGGCGAATTTATTGGCATTATTGGCACTGTCGAAAAGCTGATCGTTCAGTTCATTGAATTTTTCCAGAGTCTCTTCCTCATGCGAAAAAACCTTGACGACTTTTTCACCGGCCATCATTTCTTCAATGTAGCCATTGACAGTTCCGAGATCCCTCTGCTGCTTTACAAAGAAGCTACCGCTCTTGCCGGCAAGCGTCTTGGTCATAAAAAGCGTGAAAGCAATCATAAGGACTGTAATCCCCGTCAGCGGCAGGCTCAGGATAACCATACTGATAAAAACGCTGACGATCGTGATAGCACTTGAAAGGAACTGCGGAAGGCTCTGGCTGATCATCTGACGCAGCGTATCGATATCGTTCGTATAGACAGACATGACGTCGCCGTGGCTGTGCGTATCGAAATAACGGATCGGCAGGCTTTCCATATGCCCGAACATCTCTTTCCGGAGGTCGCGCAGCGTCCCCTGGCTTACATAAATCATAATTTTGCTCTGAGCATAAGATGCCGCGACGCCTATGGCATAGAAGACGGCCACACGCAGCATTGCCATAAGAAGAGGCCCGTAATCCGGGGCCTTGCTCCCGATCATCGGCGTAATATATTTATCAATCAGGGTCTGCATAAACAGCGTTCCCTGGACAGATGCCAGAGCGCTTACAATAATGCAGACAATCACGATAATCAGCTGCAAAGCATACCGTTTAAAGACATAACCCATCAGGCGTTTTGAAATAGCCCCTGCATTGTCGACATGGACGCGGACGCCGCGCGGCACTCTGCCGCGGCTGTCCTTCGGAACGTCCTTTTCACTTTTCACATTAATTTCTTCTGCCATCAGGACTGCCCTCCTTTCATATCAAAGTCACCGCCGCCGGATTTCTGCGTCATATAAACCTCGCGGTAAATCTCATTGTTCTCCAGCAGAGCGGCCGGTGTATCAAAACCGGAAACGCGACCGTCGTCCATGACAATGACGCGGTCTGCATTTTCCACGGAAGCAATCCTCTGGGTAATAATCAGCTTGGTAGTCCCGGGAATGACCGATTTCATGGAAGCCCGGATACGCGCGTCTGTAGCCGTGTCAACGGCGGATGTGGAGTCATCAAGAATCAGTATCTTAGGTCTTTTCAGAATAGCCCTGGCAATGCAGAGTCTCTGCTTCTGCCCGCCGGACACGTTTGTGCCGCCCTGTTCAATATGTGTCATATACTTATCCGGAAACTGTTCAATAAAGTCGTCAGCGCAGGCCAGACGGCAGGCTTCCTCGCACTCTTCCTCAGTCGCATCTTTCTTTCCCCAGCGCAGATTATCCAGAATGGTTCCGGAAAAAAGGACATTGTTCTGCAGCACAACAGCTACCTGGCTGCGGAGGGAGTCAAGATCATACTCCTTTACATTCCGCCCGCCGACCATGACCTCTCCGCGGGATACATCATAGAGACGGGAAATGAGGTTCACCAGCGAAGATTTCGCCGAACCGGTGCCTCCGATAATCCCGATTGTTTCTCCTGATTTAATGTGAAGATCAATATCCTTTAAAACAAACGCCCCGCTGTCCTCTTTATAAGAAAAATCCACGTCACTAAAATCAATGCTGCCGTCCGCAACCTCATATACCGGCTTTTCAGGATTTGTAAGAGAACTCTTCTCATTCAGGACTTCTGCAATACGCCTTGCCGAAGCTGTGCTCATCGTTACCATAACAAAAACCATTGCAACCATCATAAGGCTCATCAGGATATTCATGCAGTATGCCAGAAGGCTCATCAGCTGACCCGTCGTAAGTTCATTTGAAATGATCATATGCGCGCCGAACCAGGAAATAAGAAGGATACAGGTGTAGACCGTGCCCATCATAAGGGGCATAATGACAACAATGTTGCCTTCCGCTTTGACAAAAAGCCGGTAGATATTATCCGCCGCCTTGAGGAACTTGCTGTCTTCGTAATCCTCACGCACATAGGCCTTAACCACACGGATCGCAGATACATTTTCTTCAACCGATTCGTTCAGGGCATCGTATTTTTTAAAAACCATCTGGAAAAACTTCGTCGTCTTCATCATCATAAATGTCATAACAATGCCCAGGAATATTACGGCAATGAGGTAAATAGTCGCAATACGGGCATTAATGATAAAAGCCAGCGTCATAGCGCAGATCATGGAAAACGGAGCGCGCACGAACATCCTGAGAATCATCTGATACGCCATCTGGATATTTGTCACATCGGTCGTCAGGCGCGTCACAAGCCCGGAGGTTGAATACTTGTCAATATTGGAAAATGAAAAGGTCTGGATATTCTCAAACATGGCCCGCCGGAGATTGCGTGCAAAACCCGTTGAAGCGGAAGCCCCGAAACGTCCGCCCATAACGCCGGCAAAAAGTCCGCAAAGCGCCAGCAGAAGCATGACGCCGCCCACCATATAAATATGGTTAAGGTCCCGGCCGTTGACGCCCTTATCGACAATCGAAGCCATAAGGAGCGGAATAAGTGTTTCCACAACAACTTCCAGTATCATAAACACCGGAGTAAGGATTGAATCCTTCTTAAATTCCTTAATCTGTTTTGATAATGTTTTTATCGTTTCCATGCACTACCTCTGCTTATCTGATTAAAATATAAAAGCTGCTTTAATGATAATACAATCATTTTTAAATGTCTAACCTTTTTGTTGCAAGTAAGGCCGCAATAGGAGTATTATGAACATTGTTGTAAATATTGATCAAATAACACAGGAAATCATTTGAACAGAAAGAAGAGAGTGCTATGAATTTAATTATTCCGAAAGATTACAATCCGCACATGACCGTTCGCGAGACCGAAAGTGCCATAAAGTTTATCCGCGACCTGTTCCAGAAAGAGTTCGGACGTGAAATGAACCTTGAAAGGATTTCAGCGCCTCTGTTCGTTGACCAGGCCTCCGGCCTCAATGACAATTTAAACGGCGTGGAACGCCCGGTACAGTTCGACATCAAAGCCATGCCCGGCGAAACGGTCGAGGTTGTCCAATCGCTTGCAAAATGGAAGCGTTTCGCTCTTAAGAAATATGGTTTCGAACCCGGTGAAGGGCTTTATACTAACATGAACGCCATCCGCAGAGATGAAGAGCTCGACAATCTCCATTCCTGCTATGTCGATCAGTGGGACTGGGAAATGGTCATTACAAAGGAGGATCGCACGGAAAAGACCCTTAAGGCCGTCGTACGTGAGATTTTCAAAATTATAAAACACATGGAGCACGAGGTCTGGTACAAATACCCGAACGCTGTTTACCAGCTTCCGGACGAAATCAGCTTTGTCACTTCCAATGAGCTTGAAGAGCGCTGGCCTGACAAAACGCGTAAAGAAAGAGAAAACCTGATAGCTAAAGAACTCGGAGCGGTTTTCATCAGTAAAATCGGCTGGCCCCTCGCAGACGGAAAGCCGCATGACGGACGCGCTCCGGACTATGATGACTGGAATCTTAACGGCGATATCATCTTCTGGTTTGAACCTCTTAAATGCGCACTTGAGATTTCAAGCATGGGCATCCGGGTCGATGAAGAATCCATGCGTGCCCAGCTGGAAGCATCAAACTGCACAAATCGCATGACCCTTCCTTATCATCGCATGCTTCTCTCCGGCGTCCTGCCTCTCACCATAGGAGGAGGAATCGGGCAGTCACGTCTTTGCATGCTGCTACTAGGCCGCGTCCACATCGGCGAGGTGCAGGCTTCCCTCTGGCCGGAAGCTATGCGCGAAAAATGTGAGAAGGCCAATATCATACTTCTGTAAAATCTGAAGCCCTCCGGCAGAAACCGGAGGGCTTTTTTACTTCAAATATTTACTTTCCGACGGCTCAATTACCGCCTCTTTTTTATTCGTTACTTCTTGTTAAGATAAAACTTCTGGGCATTTGACTTGTTGCTGTAATACAGCTGGATATTGGTTCCGTCCGTCGTTCTCGCTCCGCTTACATCCAGAACATAAGCATTATTCAGTTTCGAATAGAAGGTATATGTACCGTCGCTGTTCGGCAGGATTTTCCAAAGCTGCGCATCGGAGCCATTCCATGTATACTGCCAGATATTTGTTCCGTTTTGAGCAATTGCAGACGTAACGTCCAGAACTTTTCCGGAATTCGGGTTCACGATTCTGTAATACCCGTTCCCTTCCCATTCAAGCCTGAAGTCCTGTGCCACAGAGTTATTAATATGCCACAGATGTACATTAGCCCCCTGGGATTTGCTTGCGCCTTCAATATCAACCATCATATTGACTGCCACCGAAGACTCGATCGTATAATTTCCGTCCAGTTTGTCCGATGCTTCCGGTTCAGCCGGCGTCAGATCCGCTTCTTCCACAACCCATCTCTGAGCTGCCGTATCGTTCTGATGGTAATCAATTATTCTGTTTCCATTAAAGACAAGACCTCCGTAAAGATCGATGGCTTTTCCGTTCCCGCCGGTAGCACAGTTGATGAAGGTATAAGTCTTGTCTTCATCATTGTACTTGATCTGCCATACCTGCCGCTCATCACCGGGCATCAGAGCTTCCTGCGTAATGCTGTTCCAGTCATTTGTATTGAGTGCTGTCAGGTACAGTCCGCTCTTATAATTAACCAGATAGTATCCGCCGAGCTCATACCTTACAACTGTAAACATCTGAGCTTCCGTGCCATTTGCCTTGTAAAGCTGCAGATTAGCGCCTTCCATGAGTGATCCGTTATTAATATCCATTGCATAAGCCGTATTGATCTTCGAACGGAATACATACGTCTTGCCTGTCTGCAGCGCC
The DNA here is from genome assembly GCA_002316215.1 of Lachnospiraceae bacterium UBA1066. Classification (GTDB taxonomy): domain Bacteria; phylum Bacillota; class Clostridia; order Lachnospirales; family Lachnospiraceae; genus Chordicoccus. The sequence continues at coordinate 7,681 of DCDB01000021.1, forward strand.
GTATATGTAGAAACGGCATTTTCAATTACATCGCTGTCCGGCATTTCAAATGTATAGTTCTTTATGAAGGAATTAAAGGAAGCGCTGTTGCCTGCAGTCCATACCTTCCAGACATAATTCTCACGCACCTGTGCATTAATCGTCACAGGCTGTCCATACAGATAGGAGGCAGTGACCGGAACGGTCGATCCTTCAGTATCGGTTCCGAAGAATACCTTCCAGATTCCTCTTGCGGATGCAGACATATCCGGATCAAGATTCAGGGTAACTGTATGTTCATTTCTTGTGTAATACATGTTGATAGCCAGTTTGCCGTCGGCTGCAATCGCCGGCAGATCAGCCGTATCGGTTATATGCTTGTTGGTCGTATCCCCTGCTACTGTCGCGTACCGGAAGGTAAATCCTGTATAGCTGTTCCTGAGTTCTTCCAGAGAAGCAACCTGCGTATCTGTCTCGCCGCTCTTTGTTATGCTGCTGTTCAGGACATAAGTCGCTTTTTCTGCGGCAGTATCAAACTTATCATCCACAGACTGCAGATAATGGTTCACTGTGTAGGTCGTATCCGTATTGGCAATCCAGTTGGCTGTAAGAATGATATCGCCGAGATCTTTCGTGATGACGCATGCACCTGCTCCATAACCCACTGTATAAGTACTGTCAGACTTCTTCGTAAGCGTCCATCCGCTAAAGGTATATCCGGCAAGGGTCGGATCCGCTATGGAAACCGGAAGATTCGTAATCTGATAGCTGGTCGGGTTTGCCGCATTGACAGCGGCTCCCCTGCCGATTGCATTCAGGTCATAAGTGATGGAGTAGGTATTCTCATCCCAGTTGCCTGTAAGCGTCAGATGTCCGTAGGTTCCTTTCGGAAGCGTGAAGGTTCCGTCTTCAGCGGCATTTGCCGCCATCTGGGTTTTCGTTGTATCATTGTAAACTGTCCATCCGTGGAAAGTATATCCGCTTCTTGTCGCCGGATAAATTGTGACCTCGTCCGCTGCAGGAATTACGGTTCCGTCAGTCAGTGTAACCTCTTCAATAGCATACTTTGTAACGGTGTTCGGATTCTCTGCCGGATATTCTGCGGAATCGTTCAGCTTATACACAATGCCCGCAGTATTGCTGCCGGATCCGTCTCCCCAGACAATTGCATCCCAGCCGGCGTACAGCGTCATATCTTTCATTACCGTGTCACTGTCGAAATTCCACGCATACTTGCAGTCACTGTCTTTGTACCATCCGAGGAAGGTATATCCGGGGCGCACCGGGTCTGACGGTTTTGTTACCTTTTCGCCATAACCTGCCTGCTGAACCGGAATCTGTGTCGCGTTCTCGCCGGAATCAAAGCTTACCGTGAACTTATTCTTTGTGCAGAGTGCCTTATAGTCCATAGTCTCATCAGGCATCGTGAATATATAAGTCTGATCAGTCGACTGCTTCGAAATAGCCGTCTCGCCATTCAGGTAAATATAGCCTGTGCTGAATTTATACCCCGGATTCAGGGTCGTCGTAATCCGAACATCCGAACCATAATAGACCGGGCTGTTTGTAACCTGGGCGTAAGTCTGATCCTCATAGACAACCTGCGCCTCAACCCTGGCCTCGCCTTCCTGGCTCATAGTATCACCGTAAGCTTCAGCACTTAACGTATATTTGTTCCTTGTGTAAAAAACATTGATGATATTTCTGTCAGGATCCGCCGAAACCGTAATGCTGCCGAGCGACGCCGGATCGACTGTGAAGCCTTTAAAGTACAGTTCCGTCGGTGTGAACGTTGTATCTGTCGGCTGGTATAAATAACGCGTAATCGCCGGATCTGAAGGATAGGTAACGTTTGTATCCGTTGCCGAAGACGGCAGGGACTGGAGATAATAATTCACGGTGATACCCTGATTTTCTGCAGTCCACGCAGCCGTAAAGGTGAGATCTTTTGCGTATTTGCTCCAGTCAAACGTAACTTCTCCCATGTCCGAGTACTTGACCTTGGAGCCGTCAAGATACCATCCTTCAAACGTATAGCCTTCTTTTACCGCCGGTCTCAGCAGATCCGTACTTGCAACCGTATAGGATGTCGGATTCTGTTCATCATTTGTTCCGCCGTTCAGTACATAAGTAACTTTATATTCATGTGCATTCCAGATTGCAGAAAAAACAACCTTCCCTTCCGTATCCTTATCAGCTTCGGCTGAAGATCCCTGATAGGTATCTCCCGGGTAGTAGAACGTACCCGAGCCGTCACTCTTCGTATTCCAGCCTGCAAAATCATAGCCGTTCGGAATATATTTGACATTCGGTACGGTATACGTCGTATCAAAAGCAACAGATGCCGCTAACTCCTGCTGCTGCGATTCATTTTTATAATTCATAAAATAAAGCGGATATGTTTTCGCCTTCCAGGCAAACTTGAACGCCACATCCGAGGTCGCCTGTGCAATAATGGCATCCGCTTCCGCAACTGTCAGCACCTTGGTACTGCCTTCCTGCACAAGACCATTCCAATCATAGCCTGTCTTATAGCCCTCCCGCTGGAGATAGTTTCGGAAATATGCATTATTCAGCACATTTGTCTGACCATAATAAAATTCATCGCTTATTGGATAAGAACCGTTGTCCGGATCAATAGTAACCCGGTAATATGCCCTTGACCATTCTGCATACAGAGTTATATTATCCGTAATCTTCACATTCGCGAAATCAAATTTTGTTGTGTCATTGAATATCGTCGAAGATGTGTACCACCCTTCGAATTCATAACCGGTCTTTGTCGGATCACCCGGCAAAGAAGCAGTATTTCCAGACTTCACAAACTGCGTCGGAACAACGGAACCGCCCATGGAGTCGAAAACCACATGATAAACTGTGCTTTCCGGAACCCACTGTGCATACAGTGTTATAGAACCGTCCTGTGTCGAAACCAGATTGCTGACAGCAGCTCCGTCAACATAGCTTGTTCCGTTCGTTATATTCGCCGATGTGCTCCAGCAATAAAAAACCTTCCCTGCGTTTGTAAAAGCATTCGGTGTCAGGCTGGCCGTTGCGTCATAAGTGAAAGTCTGATCCGACATCTGTCCTGTTCCGCCGTTTGCGTCAAAATGTACCTTATAAGTAATCGGTGTCCATTCTGCCGTAAAGCTCTTATTGCCGGTTGCCGTCGCCGGAATCGAATAATCCGTTCCGACATCCGTATTGGCGCTGTTATCCCACCAGCCCGCGAACGTATAGCCTGTTTTCGTCGGATTTGTCAGAGCCGCACCCACGCCTGCTGTATAAGAAGACGGTTCCTGAACTTTATTCGCATCGTCCAGACCGTTATAGGTGATCGTGTAGGTTGTATCCGGATTTTTTTCCCATACCGCATACAGAGTGGTTTCCTTATCCGTGGTCAGGTTTGTAACTGCCTGAGAATCCGTATAAAGAACTCCCTCTTCAGGTTGATGCGACCAGCCTTTGAACGTATAGCCCGCAGCGACATAGCCGTTTTTCGTCAGCGCCTGCGTTACGTCGTAAGTGAATTGTTCATCCGGCGTGCTTCCGGTAACGGTCACGCCTGCCGGAGTATTCATGCCAAAATGAACCGTATATTTATTGGCCGTCCATACTGCCTTCAGGGTCTTGTTTCCCGTATCTCCCTCCCCCAAGGCGTTATAAGTTTTTCCTGATCCTTCGTCATACCAGCCGCCGAAGGTATATCCGGTCTTTGTAATATCGGCTGCTGTCGGAAGTTCTTTTTCCTTATTCGGATCATAGGAATAGGAAGCGTAGGTCGAACTCACAAAGCCTGCCGCCCAGTTGCCTCCGTCCGGATCATAGGTAATCGTATAGGTCTGCGGTACGGCATCGCCGGATATAACCACATCCGTTACCGAATAGGTATTGCCATTCATAGACTTGGTCGTCACACCAGCCGGAATCTTAAGAATCCCGGTGGCTGGGTCGTACCACTGCATTGTCACAGCATTTTTTTCGTCATTACGATCACCGTTACTCCAGTCAAACGTAATCGTAAGCGTCGCCGGATATGTGTAATTCGTGTTCGGTGTCACCATCGCTTCATAAGCCACTCCCGGAATAAGCGTATCCGCATCTGCCGGTGATGTCGTCGTTATAGTTGCATTTGTAATATTGCCTGAAACGTTTGCATAGGTATACGCGGATACGCTCAAAGGCGTAATTACGGTTCCGCTTAAAACCATGACAAAACTCAGCAAAAATGCCAATGTTCTTTTAATTCTCTTCATTCTCTTTTGCTCCTTTCCCAATAACTTCTGAAGTTAACTAAAATACATATTTATTCTATCATAAGAATTCTGGAAGTTCTACATTTTATGAATGATTACGCATTTTTTGAGCGATTATCCTAATTGTTCTGTTTATTTTTTACATTATAAAAAAGTATCTGACAAATCTTATCGGTATTTTTGATATTTTTTAATGTATTCCCGCTCTAAATCTGGATATATTTTCAAATTAAATACCGCCGTGCTGAATGTGCTTTCCACAGGCCGCACGCAATAAAGTACGCCGCTTCCGGTTTTTGAAAATGCATGCAAAAAAGAAGCCGCACTGCAGCGTGTCAATGCCGCTGTGGCAGCTTCTTTCATTTATAATGAATTACGGATGACGGCAGTGAATCCCGTAATGTTTCGGATTGCTGCGTCAGGTAACTTTCGGACTTTTTATATCTGCATATTCAATATGGACGAAACGCTCTGCTCAAGCCTGTAACGCGCTTCCCGGATATCGCCGGCTTCACGCTCCGTAATCCGGTCGGGATTCGCCTTTGCCACCAGCTTCCGCAATTGATCAAGATCCGCCTTCAGCGTCTTCGCTGAATTTTTATCAAGAGACGCCTTGCGTGCTTCATATTCCTTCTCAACCGCATAAGTATAGGACTCCGCCTGATTGCGGATATCGATCAGCTCCTGCTGTCTGGCATCTTCGCTTTCATACTGCATGGCGTCCCTGCGCGCCCGTTCGATTTCGGCTTCCGACATATTCGAGCTCGACGTAATAGTAATCTGCTGCTGTCTCCCCGTTCCGAGGTCTTTGGCAGAGACCTGTACAATACCATTGGCATCAATGTCAAAAGTGA
>DCDB01000332.1 GCA_002316215.1 Lachnospiraceae bacterium UBA1066
AAGCACATCGACAGGGAATACAGGAAGCGCCCTGTCAGGAAGCTCAGGCTCAGCGGGTAGTGCCTCAGGCTTGGCGGGCGGCACGGAATCTCCCGGATCCGGCAATGTAGCCGGAAATAGTACATTTTCATCAGTGAGTACGGATTCCGGAGCTTCAGATAAAACATCCGGCGCAGGTAAGGCCCAGGGAACAGCAGTAAACAATCAGTCAGACGATAATATGAACCGGGGAAATATCAGTCCTGCGGTGCCGCTGGCCATAGGAGGAGCGGTTGTGTTTCTGTACGGAATTCTGGAATTTATCAATAACGGAAAGAGAAAAAACCATAGATAATTGAAAAGCACCGTGGAAAGCGTTCAGAAAACTTCTTGCCTTTTCATTTTCGTTATGTTATATTAGAAGTCCGTGAGAGTTTTAAAATAGATCCTTGTCTCCCGTACATACGGGGGGCCAAAGGCCAAAAGGAGGAAGACACAGCATGAACAAGTATGAGTTAGCATTAGTTGTAAATGCCAGAATCGACGATGAAGCACGTGCTGCGGTCGTGGACAAAGCGAAGGGTTATATCACGCGTTTTGGCGGCCAGCTGGGCGACACCGAAGAATGGGGCAAACGTAAGCTTGCTTACGAGATTCAGAAAATGAATGAAGCCTATTATTACTTCATCCAGTTCGAAGCGGATTCGGATTGCCCGAATGAACTTGAAAAGCGCATGAGAATCATGGACAATGTGCTGAGATATCTTGTAGTCCGCAAGGATGAGAACGATACCTTCAAGGTTGCACCGGACAAAGTATACGAAGAGCCGAAGGCGGCAGATGAAGCTGCGGAGAGCGCCGTTGCGGAAACAGCTGAGACTGCAGCAGCAGAAACAGCCGAAAACGCCGCAGCTGAAACAGCAGCTGCCGATACGGCAGAAGCTGCAGCTGAAGCAGCTCCGGAAGCAGAAAAAGCTGAAAGTGCAGTAACCGAATAAAGACTCCCATTTATGATACTATTCACATGACTGATACCGAAAGGAAAAGGTAGAAGAATGAATGTAGTTATTTTAATGGGACGCTTAACAAGAGAACCGGAAATACGTTATTCGCAGGGAGAAAACACAACGGCTATTGCTCACTACAGCCTTGCTGTAGACCGCAGATTTAAGCGGGACGGCCAGCCGGACGCAGACTTTTTTGATTGCGTCTGCTTCGGGCGTTCAGCAGAATTTGCCGAGAAGTACCTGCATAAGGGAACAAAGATTGCCATTACCGGAAGACTCCAGAATGATAATTATCAGGGAAAAGACGGTCAGATGGTATATCGCAACAACGTAGTTGTTGAGAATCAGGAATTTGCAGAAAGCAAGTCGGCAAGCCAGTCAAATGGCAGCTATATGGCGCCCCAGCAGGCCGCTCCTGCACCGCGTGCCGCAGCCGCTCCTGCACCGCGTCACGAAGCTCCGGCTCCGGATACGGCCGGCGATGGCTTTATGAATATTCCTGACGGAATCGACGAAGAACTTCCGTTCAGCTGAAAAGCATACGATACGGAAGCGTGACGAAAGGAGAATAGAAAATGCCTTACCAGAGATCAAACAGCGACAGCCGTGAAGGCGGCTTCAGAAGAAAACCGGGCGGATTCCACAGACGTAAAAAGGTTTGCGTATTCTGCGGCAAAGACAGTGAAATCAGCTACAAGGATGTCAATAAACTTAAGAGATATATCTCAGAGCGCGGCAAAATCCTTCCGAGAAGGATCACAGGAAACTGTGCAAAGCATCAGCGTGCGCTGACCCTTGCGGTTAAGAGGGCGCGTCATCTTGCAATCCTTCCTTATGTACAGGATTAATATGACATGATATAATAAAACCGTCATTACAGCGCGTAATGGCGGTTTTTTCTCTTATTTGTTTCAAGCTGTCCGTGATTTGCGCAGAATGCGGACGACTGTCAAATAAGGTAAAAGCATCAGCGGTCTGTCAGAATTTGTGCATGACCCGTCAATAAAAGACGGTAAAAAGAGATCAGGAGGTCAGTTATGGATGTAATTGTAATCGGAGAGATTTTGATTGATTTCATTCCCGGAACTGAAGAAGCCAGCTATATCCGCAATCCGGGAGGAGGCCCGGCGAATGCAGCCGTTGCCATGGCTAAGAATGGTCTTTCTGTAGGCATGTACTGCAAGATGGGAAATGACGATTTCGGCCGTTTCCTTTCCAAAACGATGACAGGCTACGGCGTAAAGCTTCTTTCACCGGAACTGACGGATGAAGCCGTGACGACAATGGCTTATGTTACGCTATATCCGGACGGAGAACGTTCCTTTACATTTTCCCGGAAGCCTGGCGCTGACATGCTCTTAAGCAGGGACGAGCTGAAAGACAGCGATATTGACGGAGCGAAACTTATCAGCGCGGCTTCATTTTCCATGTCCAAAGGACCTGAAAGCGAAGCAACCGTGGAGCTCATGAAGCGGGCTCATGAAAAAGGAAAAATGGTCGCTTTCGATATCAATTACCGTGACGTCGTCTGGGGCAGTGTTGACAAATGCGCCGGGGCTGTACGCGGCATTCTGCCTTACGTAGACTTTTTGAAGGTTTCCGGAGAAGAAATTGACATGATCGGCGGTCCCGATGCCGTTCCGGATGTTATGAAACAGTACGGGATCACGGCTGTCGTCTATACCAAGGGATCGGAAGGCGCTGACTGCTACTTCGGAGGAGAAATCCTTTCTGTTCCGGGCAAGAAGGCCAAGGCTGTGGATGCGACCGGCTGCGGCGATGCTTTCTGGGGCGGATTTCTTTCCAGTGTCCTGAATCAGGGCGTGGAAGCGGCTTCGGATGTTACATCCGGAATTCTTAAGAAGGCAATTGAATACGGAAATATCTGCGGCTGGTTTACGGTTCAGAAAAAGGGAGGAATGTCTTCCCTTCCGACAAAAGCGCAGATTGAAGAGGTACTTTCGAAAACAGATAAATGAATAACCTGAAGATCACAGGACAATTGAAAAGTTATCTCAGGTGGCCTATGGTCCTGTCCGTTCTGTGGGCTGTTATGACTGTGGCTGTATTTGCTGCGGCCGGTCGCCGGGCAGGTATCATAGCGCTTATTTTCCTGATTATTTATGCCGCGATTTCTTTCTTTATGTATAATGCGCGAACGCCGAAGCTCATGAACGAGCTGGTTTCCTTTGCCACGCAATACGGGCAGGTCCAGAAAAATCTGCTGAAGGAGTTCGTCCTGCCGTATGCCCTTTTGGATGGGAGCGGGAGCATCCTCTGGATGAACAACGAATTCGCGGCGCTTTCAGGAAAGGATCTTTCTTTCCATAAGAATATCGCCGTCATTTTTCCTGAGATTAAGAAAGGCGATCTGCCGGGAACCGAGCAGCGAACCGAGTGCGAAGTCCTGAAAAATGAAAAGCGCTACCGGGCAGCCATGCAGAAAGTGGTCTTCACCGAACTTATGACGGGTGAGGAAGAGCTGAACGGGGCGTCCGACGACTATATCATAGCCCTTTACCTTTTTGATGAGACGGAGCTGGGGCAGCTCATTGACGAACGGGATAAAAACAAGCTTGTCTGCGGTCTTCTCAGCCTGGACAATTACGAGGAAGCCATGGAGAGTATCGAAGAGGTGCGCCGCTCGCTTCTTTTAGCTCTTGTCGACAGAAAAATCAATAAATTCTTTACAGAAGTAGACGGAATCGTACGGAAAACAGAGAAGGACAAGTACTTTTTCGTCATCCGGAAAAAAGCCCTGGAAGAGCTTGAGAACGGGCATTTTTCTCTCCTTGACGATGTAAAGACCGTAAATATAGGAAATGAAATGTCAATTACGATTTCCATCGGCATCGGTTTCGGTTCCAATTCCTTCCTGCAGAATGCCGAATCGGCGCGCGTCGCCATCGAGCTTGCGCTCGGGCGCGGCGGCGATCAGGTCGTTATAAAAGACGGCTATAACACCCGGTATTTCGGCGGAAAAACCGAATCCATGGAAAAGAATACCCGTGTCAAGGCGCGTGTCAAGGCTCACGCCCTGAAAGAAATCTTGAGCAGTAAGGAAGAAGTTGTGATCATGGGGCATAAGATCACAGACGTCGATTCCTTAGGTGCGGCGGTCGGTATCTTCCGGGCAGCCCAGACAATCGGAAAACCCGCTCATATCGTAATTGATTCGCCGCCGGATGCCCTGCGCCCCCTGATGGATGTCTTCCTGCAGAGCTCGGACTATACCGACAGGATGTTTATAAACACGCGGGAAGCCAAGGAAATGACAAACGCGAATACAGCGGTGGTCGTCGTTGATACGAATAAACCGGATTACACGGAATGCGAAGAACTGCTGCACCGGTCGAATACGGTCGTTGTACTGGATCATCACCGCCAGGGGCGGGATATCATCCAGAACGCGGTTCTTTCCTATATCGAACCTTATGCCTCCAGCGCCTGTGAGATGGTGGCGGAGGTACTGCAGTATTTTGACGATAAGCTCAAGATCCGGAGTACCGAGGCAGACAGCCTCTATGCCGGCATCATGATCGATACAAACAATTTCCTGACGCGTACCGGGGTCCGTACTTTTGAAGCCGCAGCTTATTTAAGACGGAGCGGTGCGGATGTGACCCGGATCCGTAAAATGTTCCGTGACAGCATGGAAGATTGCCGGGCGAAGGCCAGCGCGATCGCAAATGCTGAGATTTATCATACGGCATTTGCCATTTCAGAAGTGAAGAGCGCCGGTCTTAAGAGCCCGACGGTTGTCTGCGCACAGGCCGCCAACGAGCTTTTGTCCGTCGTCGGAATCAAGGCCTCATTCGTGCTGACGGATTATAACCATACAATTTATATCAGCGCCCGTGCCATTGACGAGGTGAACGTGCAGCTGATCATGGAACGCCTGGGCGGAGGCGGACACCTCAATATCGCCGGAGCCCAGCTTACAAATTCAACTATTCCTGCGGCAATCGAGCTTTTAAAATCGACGATTACGCAGATGAAAGAAGAAGGAGATCTCTGATGAAAGTCATTTTACTGGAAGATGTTAAAACACTTGGAAAGAAGGGAGATATCGTCAAGGTTTCCGACGGCTATGCACGGAACCTTCTGTTTCCGAAAAAGCTCGGAGCCGAAGCGACGCCCAAGAATCTTAAGGATCTGGAAATGAAGAAAAAGAGCGAAGAGCATGCTGCAGCGGAAGTTCTGGCGGGCGCTAAGAAGTTTGCCGAGGATCTGGCGGCAAAGCAGGTTGTCATCCCGATTAAGGTCGGCTCTTCCGGCCGGGCGTTCGGCTCTGTCTCGACTAAGGAAATCGCCGAGGCGGCAAAAGAACAGCTGGGTATTGAAATCGATAAGAAAAAGATGCTTCTTGACGCGCCGCTCAAAGAGATCGGGGAGACAAAGGTAGAGATACGCGTGCACCC
>DCDB01000100.1 GCA_002316215.1 Lachnospiraceae bacterium UBA1066
AAGCAGAACAGAGGCATGGGACTTTCCAGTATCGAGGCGACCGCCCGCAAATATAACGGGATGGCAGAGTTTATGCACAAGGAAAATGTGTTCTTTACACGCGTTTACATGCTGAATGAGGGGGATAAAATGAAGGGATCCGCAAAGAATGAGAATTGCCATTTGTGACGATGAATTATGCGAAACCATGAAGCTGTCCCAGACAATCCACAGCCTCTTTATTGAAGCCAAAAGACCGGTGCCTTCCATACGCCTCTTCACGTCTGCGGAAGAACTTCTTGAAAACGTTGAAAAAGAAAAGAACACTTTCAATCTCATCTTTTTCGATATTTTCATGCCCGGCCTGGGAGGTTTAGAGGCAGCAAAAAGATTACAGCAGACTTTTCCGCACACAAATTTTGTCTTCGTGACCACCAGCAGGGAATTTGCCGTACAGGCATTCAATCTCAGGGCTCTTCATTACCTCGTAAAACCTATTGATAAAGAATCCGTGGCGGAAGCCATCCGACGCTATGACGCTTCGATCTTCAAGCCCCGCGTTGAGATAAAAAGCACCTTCGGTGAAATATCCGTACTTATGGAAAATATACAGATAATCCAGAGCAAAAGGAATCTCCTTCTGATTCAGACTGCCCAGAACGAGATTGTTACCCGGATTCCCATGAAAGAATTTGCCCAGAAACTGAATGAAGATTTTATACTGCTGTCACGCGGAGTCATGGTGAATATGTCTTTCATTTCCAAAATGAATCATGATTCCTGTGAACTCATGGACGGACAGACCATCCTTATTTCCCGGTCAAGCCGCACGGAAATCCGGAACAGGTACAATGACTATATTTTCAATCAGATGAACCGGACGTAAAATATTTTTATAAGCAGGCTGTAAAACAGATCTGCTTTACCTGTTCTCCAGTTCATTTTTCAGCGCCGACAGCAGTACATCATTGTCTTCCGTGCTTCTTACCGCTAACCGAAGAAAATTCCCGCCGTCAGTCTTTGCCGTAAGTTCTTTGATAAGTATGTTATACTTTATCAGCAATACTTTCAAAAGTTCTTTAGCGCTGAGATTGCCGCTCAGCTCCGCCATTACAAAATTTGCCTGAGAAGGAATCACGCGGACGCCTTTAATTTTCCCAAGTTCATTCTGAAATCTGGTTCTCTCTGCCCGGATTTCAGCCAGGGATGCAGAGTAATCTTTCCTATACTTTTCTTCAATCTGCAAAAAGAATTCGGCAAATGAATTGATGTTCCAGATCGCAACATCCTTCTTCATAGCTTTTATCATTTCATGATCGCCCGAAGCCAAAATACCAAGCCGCAGGCCCGGAACACCATAAGACTTTGAAATGGATTTCATGACATAAAGATGAGGATTGGATTCCAATATTTCATTGGAAAGAAGAGTGCTGTCCGCTTCATCGGCAAAATCCGCAAAGGATTCGTCAATAACGATGCGAATGTTTTTTTGTCCGGCCCATTCAATTAATCTTAGAAGATCGTTGTGCTCTATATAATTTCCGCTCGGATTATCCGGATTTACAAGTATGATATTCTTTATATCCTTATCCGCGAAATAATTCATCACGTCATCGGCCGTATAAGAATAATCTCTGCTGTCAGGAATAAAATCCACAGAGTCTTCCGGCTTATACCGATGCGGATACTCCTCAAAAGTCGGGCGTATAAATCCTGTCTTCCCTTCAAAAAAAGACATCAGCGATTTGATTAACTCTGCAGCCCCGTTTCCGGCCAGAATATCTTCCTGGTGAATATTAAACTGCTTGGCTGCAAGTAAACTGTTCACCTTCATCCCGCTGGGATATTCCGTAAGCAGCGTATCAAAGTTTGCCCGCATTTCATCTTTCATCTTTTGCGGCGGAAAATACGGGTTAACCAGATAGCAGAAATCAAGAAGCTTCGGGTATCTCCAGTATCCTCCGAATCTGCCCTGCAGGCGCGCCACTTTATCATCCGGATTCGGAGTAAAAATTGATTCGGCTATATCAAGATCCTGAATATTATCAATCTCGTACCATTTCTGGCCTTCAAGACGCTTGGCTTTTATTACAGGCTTATCAAGCATCGTAATAACCCGGAGAACCTGCTCATAATATTCATTTTCTCCGAGAGCTTTTTCATAAGCGGATAAAAACGGGATATAATAGGACGTCGAAAATTCCCGGGAAAACTTGTAGATATTTACTGTCTTATAATAATCTTCAATCTCATCAAACCTGAACTTCTTGCCCGGGACGACTGCTTCAATCGAATCATCTTCTGCAAGCTTGAGGCAGGTACCATCCATCCATGATTCATATTTATCCACAAGTGCAAGAGTAGGACGCGGATCCTTTATAAGTACGTCCAGAACAGAATCCTCAAAGATCGAATCTGATTCAAAAAGAAGAGTATCTTCTTTAGAAAGCCATTCGGATGCCAGCGCAAGTGAATATATATTATTGGTTTTGTCATAAATACGATTCCAGACATATTCAACCGGCGTCTTAATATCCAGTGTCTTTATGTAGTCAATTAATTTCTGACCCTCATAACCCACCACAATAACAATACGGCTCACCTGCTGATTCTGAATCTGATGAAGCATTCTGTCGATAAGTGTAACTCCGTTAACCTTCACCATACATTTTGTATTATTCTTCGTGAGTTCCTGCAGCCTTTTCCCCATACCGGCTGCCAAGATTATTGCCTGCATAGTTTTCTCCGTTTCCATTCATTTTAATTTATAATGTTACGTCTGTTTTATTTCTGCATCAGCAGACCATAGAGTCTTTCATCAAGGCAATTTTTCAGTATGCCTTCGGCATCGACGGAGCCGAAACCGTGATAAAATTCCTCCGCAACACCCCCGGCAATAGCCCCGAAGGTATCACTGTCGCATTTGAAGCTGTAGATATTCCGCATAAACGATTCGTAATCCGTACTGTCATAAAAACACCGCATAGCCGGCGGCACCGTATCGGAGCACTTCTCCGTCCATCTGTAATGCCACCTCAGATAAGTGAGATCCCGGTCAATGCTGAACGGATACCGGTCCGACGGATATTCCTTCAATACATAATCATAGATATCCTGCTTTGTTTTTCCGTCCTTTGCCATCCGGATGCAGACAGCAGTCACAACGGCGCCTTTGATTCCCTCCGGATGATTATGGGAAACCTCCGCTGTCTTTGCAGCCCATTTTTCAATATCCTCATAATCCGTAAAACAGTCCGCCACATAGGATACCCGCATGGCCGAACCATTTCCCCAGCTGTTATAAGGCTCATGGTCATCGGTCATAATCCACTGATAAAAATGGCCGCCGAAGCCGCAGTCCGGGTACAGACGCCCGATTTCCACCATGGTCTCCGTCAGATCAAGCTTCTCATCCAACGCTTTCTTGATCGCGAGGGTCATCACGGTATCATCCGTAAAACTGCCCTTTCCGGGAATCAGCAGAGGAACATTCTTCCAGTCCAGATCCTGCGGACGTCCAAACTCATACTGAGAACCAAGGATATCCCCAATAATTGCACCTTTAATTGCCATTTATTTTCCCTCCCTCATAACAGCTCTTCTGCACAGCTGCCTCTTCTCATATTTTCTATCGTACCAAGATGTATTCTATCACTGTCAGATTAAAAAAACTTCTTTTGTCAGGGCAAAACCTTGTTTAAGATTGTTATGTGTCTTTATTTGATATATAATAAAGCCACAGAAGAAAGGAGATACTCTTATGCAGATTATTCCCATACGTGATTTAAAAAATACGGTTGAAGTGGAACGCCGCTGTGCCGAAGAAAATGGTCCTGTTTATGTAACTAAAAACGGTTATGGCCGTCTGGTCGTCATGGACATCGAATATTATGAACATACTATGCAGAAAATACAGGAAGCCAAATCCATTATTGAAGGACTTGAGGACGTCGAAAACGGACACACCCTGGACGGTGAAAAAGCAATAACCAGCATAAGGAACAAATATGGAATCTAAATTTGAATATCGCCTGACTCAAAAGGCGGATGCCGATCTGGACGGAATTGTTTCTTACATTGCCATCGAACTGTCGAACCCCAAAGCAGCATCAGATTTTATAGACAAATTGCAAAAAGCTATTGAGGAAGTCCTGGCTTTTCCTGAAAGCGATTCTCTGGCAGTCAACGAATACCTGCCCCATGTCAATGTACGAAAAAAACTTGTTGGCAATTATATTATGTACTATCTGCCCAATTACACAGAACATGAGATCTTCATTTTACGAATTGCCTACGGCAAAAGAAATATGGATGAAATACTGAGGCAGTTGAATGACAAATAAAAACATCAGAATTCTATACCCCGGCTGCCTCCAAGATCCAGATAGGAAAGTTCCGCCGGCGAAAGACGGAGATCCGCTGCTTTCAGGTTGCCTGCAAGACGCTCCGCATTTCCGGAAGAAACAACCGGGAATACCGTAAAATTCTGGCTCATAAGATAGGCAAGCGCGATACAGGCCGTACTTGTCCCTTTTTCCGCAGCAATTTCTTCCGCTCTTTTTAGACGTTCAAAATTTTCCGGAAAATAAAATCCTTTTACGGCGCCTTCGCTTAAAAGAGCTTTTGCTCCCTCAGGATCCGAACTTTTTATTCTCCCGGA
>DCDB01000254.1 GCA_002316215.1 Lachnospiraceae bacterium UBA1066
TTACCTGTTCCTGCGTTTACATCAGCTGACGGAACATAGCGATGACTTCATCCTTTGTCGCTTCCCTCGGATTGCCCGGGCAGCAGGCATCCTTCAGGGCATCTGCGGCGAGCTGCGGAAGATCTTCTTCCTTAATGCGCTCGTTCTTTGACGGAATGCCGACATCTTCCGAAAGCTTCCTGACGGCTGCGATAGCTGCGTCGCGGTATTCCGCCTGTGTCATGGAATCGACGTTCTGAACGCCGAAAGCTTTGGCAATTTCTTTATACTTCTCTCCGGTGTATTCTTTATTGAATTCCATGGAAATCGGAAGCAGCTGTGCACAGGCCATGCCGTGCGGTGTGTCGTAATAAGCGCTCAGCGTATGCGCCATAGAATGATCGATGCCGAGACCGACATTCGAGAAGCCCATGCCGGCAATGTACTGCGCAAGCGCCATGCCTTCACGGCCTTCCGGCGTTCCGGCAACAGCATCGCGGAGATATTTTGCAATCAGGCGGATCGCTTCGATATGGAACATGTCTGTCATTTCCCAGGCCGCCTTTGTCGTATAGCCTTCGATGGCATGCGTCAGGGCATCCATGCCTGTGCTGGCGGTCAGGCCCTTCGGCATTGAGGACATCATATCCGGATCGACCACCGCGACAATCGGCATATCATGAGTATCGACGCAGACAAACTTTCTCTTTTTCTCAACATCCGTAATGACGTAGTTGATGGTAACCTCAGCTGCAGTACCGGCAGTCGTCGGAACCGCGATAATCGGTACGCAGGGATTCTTTGTGGGAGCAACTCCTTCGAGGCTGCGGACGTCTTCAAATTCCGGATTCGTTATAATGATTCCGATGGCCTTGGACGTATCCATGGAGGAGCCTCCGCCGATGGCAACAATATAATCCGCACCGGAAGCCTTGAAAGCTTTTACGCCGTGCTGTACGTTGGCGATTGTCGGATTTGGCTTTATATCCGAATAAATTTCATAAGGCAGACCTTCTTTGTCCAGAAGACTTGTGACTTTGGCCGTAACGCCGAACTTCACAAGATCCGGATCAGATGCGACAAACGCCTTCTTGAAGCCTCTGGTTTTGACTTCCGATACAATCGATTCAATTGCTCCGTGACCATGATACGATGTTTCATTTAACGATATTTTATTAGCCATGTTTTTATTCCTCCTGCAAGGCTTGTTATTTTTTTCAACAAGACAATTATAATATCGGAGAAATAAAAAAATAAGTTACACTGCTGCCCGAATGTAACTTATTGATATATTTTTATAGATAAATGAGTATCGATTCGAATTTGGCGTCAGTCCGGCATATCCGTCATGGGAAACGTAGCTGTCAGACGAGGAGATTCATCTTGAAAAGCACAGCAGTCAGAAGCGAATATCCGGCAAGAAAAGCGAAGCGATCAAATGCGAATATTCGTTTCAAAAAGCAAAACAGAAAGACGGGCCTGTTCGTCTGAAAAAGTACAGCAGTCAGACATGGTTATCCGACGTGAAAAATTCAGCAGTCAGATGGGGATAGAAACAAAATGCAGAGCTCTCAGCCTAGGATATCAAGTCTTGAAAAAAGCCCGGAAAGCTTCGGAGGCATGGCTTCGATCATAAGAGACGCCATGGCTTCCGGCGAAGTGGTACATCCCTTAATTACCCACTGCTGCGTCATGTAAACCGACGCGACACAGTACATCTCAAGAAGCCCGCCGTACTGATTTTCGGGAAATGTACCCATCTTTTTAGAAACAAGCCTTTTATAGAAATCCATAATCATTTCCGTATCATGGCTGCGGAGATCATTTTGGGAATCATTTTTAAAAGCCGCTTTAAAAAACAGTTTTTCGTCACGAATATAGGTGAATTTGTGGACAAGGCTGTCATAGGCTGTCTTCCCGTAGCCCATGTGCAGAAAGGCTTTATTCAGCAGCTCATCAAAATACCAGTTGACAAGAGCATATTTATCCTGGAAATTCCTGTAAAAGGTCTGCCTCGAAACGCCGCATTTTAAAGTGATCTGGCGCACTGTAATACGTTCAAGCGGCATTTCCCGCATGCAGTCCTCAAGCGCCCCGGCCATCCTGTGCCGGACATCCTCCTTCTTTTCTTTTGCCGGCAAAAGAACTTCCTTCCCGGTTTCCGGTTTTCCTTTTTTCGAAATATAGCCGCTCTTTACGGCTTCTTCCTGATTATCCTTCATTTCGTGATCCATAAAGCATTTTTTCCTCTGCAAAACAACTATAAATTCAGCAACGATATTGCAATTCTCTGAGTATCTCCTTACAGAATCGTTCCGCGCAATTTTTCTGTCTTGGCTCCGCCTGTCTTTACTATATCTGTCTGAACGCATTCTGCCTTTACTGTATCTGTCTGAACGCAGTCTGCCTTTACTGTATCTGTCTGAACGCCGCCTGCCTTTACTATATCTGTCTGAACGCATTCTGCCTTTACTGTATCTGTCTGAACGCCGTCTGCCTTTACTGTATCTGTCCGCCATGTCCTGACTGTGCTGATCTCTTTTTTGTATCCTTCGCTGTCGTTCGGAGTCTCGAGAAAAAACGGCAGATCATGCAGCAGCGGATGCGTGACAATTCTCATCAGCGCTTCGTTTCCGATGCAGCCTTCTCCCAGCCTTTCATGCCGGTCCTTATGGCTTCCGCAGACATTCTTACTGTCATTTAGGTGGATGGCCTTCAGCCGTTCAAGACCGATGATGCGGTCAAATTCTCCCAGTACGCCATCAAGATCATTTATGATATCATATCCGGCGTCATGGACATGGCAGGTATCAAGGCAGATCCCGATGCGCTCCGGGCAGTTTAAAAGATCAATAATTTCTCTTAGTTCCTCCTGAATTTGAAATAAATAATATACCGCTCGATCAATAAACTGTCTCCCTTCTTTTTCTTTTTCAATTCGTTGCTTAATTTGCTCTATGTTTTTTTCTTCTTTCTGATAGTATTTCTTAATAAATTTTTGTAATTTGTCTTTTTGATCGCTCATATTTTATTATTATAACTCAGAATTTCTTTTTCCAAAAGGTTGAAAAATGGAACCAAATTGATTAAGATTAAAAACAGGGGCCGTTAGCTCAGTTGGCTAGAGCGCCTCATTTGCAATGAGGAGGTCAGCGGTTCGAATCCGCTACGGTCCACAAAACACAACAGACCAAGGAAAACTTGGTCTGTTATTATTTTTTTATGGAGTCAATTTTTATGGAGTCAAAATTGTAATGATCAGTTCAATAGCTTCGTCAAGATCA
>DCDB01000298.1 GCA_002316215.1 Lachnospiraceae bacterium UBA1066
TTCCTGCAGGCAGGAAACTTTTCGGTCTTTGATGCTTTCGCACCCGGTAATGAAAGCTCCAAAAGAGAGTTCCTAAGGTATCTTTCGTCCAGGATCAGATAACATAATCACTCTGACGGCTCAGGGCTTCTTCTACAAGATCCTCCAGCGTGACACTGTCAACATAGTCGTTAATAACCTTATTAAGACCTTTCCAGAAGGGAAGCGTCGGGCAGAAATCCGCTCTGGGACAGGTATTCTCCTCTCCTTCAAGGCAGGCGTTCGGAACAAGAGGTCCCTCCAGAACACGCAGGATATCTCCCACAGTATATTCCGCCGGTTTCCTGGCAAGACGGTATCCGCCGCTGGAACCCCTGAGGCTCTGAACAAAACCGGCCTTTGAAAGCGGAGAAATAATCTGTTCCATATATTTCAGCGTAATATTCTGCCTGGCTGCAATTTCCTTCAGCGGCACCAATTCACCGGAGTCATGAACAGCCAGATCCAGCATAATCCGAAGGGCATAGCGCCCCTTTGTCGATACTTTCATTTTTTTACCTCATTCCTATGGACATAATATGATTATAACCCACAGCAAGATTATTTTCAATTCTTAACTGGAATGAAGAAGACGCAAAAGGCGAAAATTTTCCATCTGCGAAAAAGACTTTTTACTTTTGAAAAGCTCCTGCCTTCAAAAAATACTTTTTGGCTTTTGACGTGTAAAACACGTGCATTATCCCATCATAGCCTGCAGAATAACACCTGAAATAACAGAAATCCCGTAAAGAAGACCCAGCACTTTCATATTTTCCTTCAGATGCCTGTTCATGCGAAAAAGAACGATGAGCCCCAGACCGGCACTGGCAGAAAGACCGGAAATAACAGAGCCGAAGCTTATAATGCCGTCAAGATATAGCTGCGTCAGAACTACCGATGCTCCGCAGTTCGGGATAAGTCCGATCAAAGCCGCAAGAAACGGCTGGAAAATAGTATCAGAAAGCAGAATTCCGGATACTTTTTCAAACCCGATACCAGAAAGCAGAAGATTCAGGAGAAATGTGATTATGAAAAGATACGTAAATACCTGTACGGTATGCCGCAAAGCGGATCTCAGGATTCCTTCTTCCTCGCATCCGCAGTTTTTGCAAAGGTCTTTTATTTCCTTTTTTTTCTCGGGATGCTTTTTATGGATGAGCGTCTCGGACAAAAGGACAAGATATCCCGCAGCGGCACCGATTATAATTTTGCAGATCACAAGACGCAGGATATCCTGAAGATGTCCGGGATTCGTAATAAGGATTACGAGTGCTTCATCGGAAGTCGATAAATAAACCGACAGCAGCGTCCCCATGGAAATTACGCCTCCGGCAAAAAAGTCGGAAGCCATGATAGAAAAACCGCATTGCGGAACAAAGCCCAAAACTGCGCCCACAAGCGGGCCCCAGTTTCCGGCTTTTGCCAAAGCATGATTCATTTTTTCAGAGGTATGGTGCTCAAGCGTCTCAAGAAGCAGAAATGCGGCGAAAAGGAAAGGCAGCATCTTAAGGCAGTCCAGGACCGTATCCTGCAGTACACTGATTATGATTTCCACGTATTAACCGCCTTTACCTCAATTTTTCAATTATACCGATCAATTCATCTATTTTTTCTTCGCCCCTGCCTTCTTCGATAGCTGTCTTCACGCAGCCTTTCATATGGGCACGGAGAATTTCATTGTTTGCCTTGCGGATGATGGAGTCCGCTGCCATAAGCTGATTGGATACGTCGATACAATATTTATCCTCATCGATCATCTTGAGCACACCGTCGAGCTGGCCGCGGGCCGTTTTAATCAGTCGTTCAATCTGAGCCTTATCCGCCATCATTTACTCAATACCTGCGTATTCATATCCGGCATCTTCGACTGCCTTTTTGATTACCGCCTCATCAACCGTCTCAGACATTTTAAGAACTGCATTTTTCTTTTCAAGAGAAACTGCAGCGCTTTCCACCCCCTGGATTTCTCCGAGAGCTTTTTCGACTCTTGCTTTGCAGTGCCCGCACATCATACCGTTGACTTTGATTGTTTCCTCCATTTTCGTTTCCTCCATTTTTGTTATTTGCGTTCTTTTTGCTTCTCTTCCGGTTGCTTCTGTTTTTATTTCTTGTTTTGTTTCTTCTTTGAGGGCTTCTTCCGGTTCTTCTATTCGTTCAGCTTTTGTCTCATTTTTTATTATTTCTTTGTCTGCTGCTTCTTCATCCGGCGCTTCTTTATTTGCTGTTCCTGAATCTGCTGTTCCTGTGCGGCCTGCCTCAATTTCTGCTTTTTGCAAATTTCCTTCTATCATAGCTTCTTTTTGTCCCGCGGGCAAGTCCTTATTGACTGAGCCGCTGCGCGGCTTAAAGAACCGCAGGCGAAGGGCATTACTGACAACAAAGAAAGAGCTGAGGGACATGGCTGCTGCTCCGAACATAGGGCTCAGGCGCAGACCGAAGGCCGGATACAGCACACCTGCCGCAAGCGGAATCCCGATACTGTTGTAAAAGAAAGCCCAGAACAGATTTTCCTTGATATTTTTAATGACCGCTTTGGACAGACGTATTGCCGATACAGCATCCAGAAGATCGCTTTTTATAAGAACGATATCTGCGGATTCAATCGCAATATCCGTGCCGGCACCGATAGCGATTCCGACATCTGCCCGCATAAGAGCCGGTGCGTCGTTAATACCGTCCCCGATCATGGCTACCTTTTTACCTTCAGCCTGAAGTTCCTGAATGACAGAGTCCTTATCGCCGGGCATTACTTCTGCTTTGATGCGGTCGATACCGAGCTGTTTCTGCACAGTCTCCGCCGTCTTTTGACGGTCGCCAGTCAGCATAACGACTTCGATGCCCATTTCCTTGAATTCTCTGATTGCTTCTCCGCTGGTCTTTTTCGGCGTATCTGCTGCGGAAAAAACGCCCAAAAGATTCTTCTCATCCGAAAAATACAGTATTGTCTCTCCGGCTTCAGAAAAAGCTTCTGTATCCCTTTTCAGAATATCCGTGTCTATCCCGCGCTCCCGCATCATCCTTTCATTTCCGGCATAATACATGCGGCCGTTCACACGCCCCTGAACGCCTTCCCCCGGAACAGTCCTGAAATCCGACGCCTGAGAGATCACGATTCCGCGGGCACGGGCTGCACTTAAGACAGCTTCCGAAAGCGGATGTTCCGAGAGTTTCTCAAGTGCTGCAGCATCAGCAAGAAGTTCATATTCCGTCAGGGCACCAGCTGTACGGACAGAAGTGATCCTCGGACGGCCCTCCGTAATTGTCCCTGTTTTATCAAGAACCACCGTATCGATTTCGTGCGCTGTCTCCAGGCTTTCAGCGGATTTTATAAGAATACCGTATTCCGCCCCTTTGCCGGTACCTACCATAATTGCTGTCGGGGTCGCAAGTCCCAGCGCACACGGGCAAGAAATAACAAGCACCGCTATTCCGCAGGAAACTGCAAATTCCGGGCCTGCCCCGAGAAGCAGCCACACTGCTGCCGTTATAAGCGCGATTGACATGACGATCGGTACGAAAACACCGGCTATTTTATCCGCCAGACGGGCAATCGGGGCCTTTGAACCCGAAGCTTCTTCCACAAGGCGGATAATTCTTGAAAGTGTGGTATCTTCTCCGACTTTTTCTGCCCGAAAGCGGATGAATCCCGTTTTATTCACGGTTGCCGTCAGAACGCGGCTGCCGACGGTTTTTTCAACAGGAATTCCTTCACCTGTCAGAGCGCTTTCATCCACGGAAGTCGAGCCAGAAATAACCGTCCCGTCCACAGGTATGGCTGAACCCGGCTTTACGATCACAATATCACCAACCAGCAATTCGGAAGCTTTTATCTCCTGCTCCTGTCCGTTCCTTAAAACGAGCGCTGTCTTCGGCGCAAGATTGACTAATTTCCGGATAGCATCGGAAGTTTTTCTTTTGGAATGCGCTTCAAGGTATTTTCCTACGGTGATGAGAGTTAGGATCATAGAAACGGATTCAAAATAGAGATCCATATGATAATGCATGACCAGATCCATATCTCCATGTCCAAGTCCCCAGCTCATTCTATAGATGGCAAAGATTCCGTATACAAAGGCTGCGCCGGAACCAATAGCAATCAGAGTGTCCATATTCGGGGCAAGGTGCAGGAATGCCTTAAAGCCGTTTGTATAAAAAGCCCTGTCAATGAACATAACCGGCAGCACAAGAAGCAGCTGCGTCAATGCAAACGATACTGCATTTTCTGTTCCTGAAAGAAATTCCGGAAGAGGCCAGCCCCACATATTTCCCATAGA
This sequence comes from Lachnospiraceae bacterium UBA1066, assembly GCA_002316215.1. GTDB lineage: Bacteria > Bacillota > Clostridia > Lachnospirales > Lachnospiraceae > Chordicoccus. Next base: position 4,293 of record DCDB01000298.1, read on the forward strand.
CAGATACATCAGCGGAATAAGAAAACCAATTGAAAGAATCAGCCTTCTTTTAAGCTGATCCGCCTGTTCCTTCGCGATATCTTTCAAAGAGACGTCCTGCCGCCCCTCTTTTCCTTTTTCATTTTTCAGTGAAGCACCGTACCCGCTGTCAGAAACAGCCTTGACAATATCGGACGCGCAAGTTTCTTTTCCGTCATAGTCTACCGTCATGGAATTCTGGAGCAGATTAACATTTACATCCTTAACGCCCGGAAGGCGGCTGACAGCCTTTGTAACATGCGCCTGGCAGGCGGCGCATGTCATCCCCGTTACATCATATTTTTCTTTCATACGTTTTCCGCTTTCTAAAACACAATTTAAGTAAAAGCCGTCATCCTTCAACCATGTCTCCGGAAGTCCGGTCAGCCTAATAATACCCCCACAGGGTGAGGGTGTCAAGCATTTGTATAAAAATTCCGCGGCTTTGCGTAGTGCTCTAAAGAACAGTTCTTATACAGGATGATGGAAATTCCTTCTGACAGCAGCAGAAGGCGAACCACCATGAGTACATATATACCTGGAAACCAAAAACACTCTCGCCGGAGGACAGCAGCTATATCGAATCATCACTGGGAAAAGGCCTTACTTTCAAGGAAACAGCCAGGTACCTGTGTAAAGATCCTTCGACCATCTCGAAAGAGGCGAAGGCACATGTGTTTATATACAGAAATCCGTAAGCGAATGGCATTTCTTTATCATAATCAAACCTCCTCTTGATTTCTGCCTTTGATGTACGGAAGAAAGCTCCGGCAGTCGAATGTGCGAATTAAAAAGAAAAATGCGGGAGACACATTTCTGTGCTCTCGCATTTTTCCTGCCCTGCAATGCCCGAACGTTTTGTTATTGTCCTCAAGAACACTCGGCATTTACGGCGGGTTTTTAATTGTACGAAATATTTATGTCCACTTTATAACTGTTAAGATCCGGACAGATACCGAAAAAGTCAGCGGCATACTTAAAATCAAGTTAAGATGCCGGGGCCGTTCAGTCCATTTCCCTGATAATCTTACGTACCGGAAGGATTGAGGACGGGCTCATGGAAAGCTCATCGATTCCCATCTTGATAAAGGTCTCCGTCAGTGTCGGATCCGCTCCGAGTTCTCCGCAGATTCCGACCCAGGTATTGTGTCTGTGGCCTGCATCGATGGTCATCTGGATTTCCCTCAGAACCGCCGGATGATGCGGATTAAAATAGCGTTCAATCTTCTGGTTCTGGCGGTCAATAGCCTCCGTATACTGTGTCAGGTCATTTGTACCGATGCTGAAGAAATCGACAAGCTCCGCAAGTTCGTCAGCAATCATGACAGCTGCCGGGGTCTCGATCATAACGCCGACCGGAACATCTTTAAACGGAATCTGATGTGCGCTTAAATCGTCCCGCACTTCCTTCATGATTTCCTTTGACTTTTCAACTTCCCAGACAGACGTAATCATCGGAAGCATGATGTCGATGTTTCCGAAAGCCGATGCGCGGTAAAGAGCCCTGAGCTGTGTTTTAAACACATCCACCCTGTCAAGGCAAATGCGGATCGCACGGAAACCAAGTGCCGGATTCGCCTCATGGTCAAGATTGAAATAGTCAATCTGCTTGTCTGCTCCGATGTCCAGCGTGCGGATGACGACTTCCTTGCCGGCCATCATCTCAGCGACAGTCCTGTAGGCTTTAAACTGTTCTTCCTCCGTCGGATAGCCATCGCTCTGCAGATATAAGAATTCACTGCGGAAGAGCCCGATGCCGGCTGCATCATTTTCAAGAACGAAACCTACATCTCCGACTCCGCCGATATTTCCATAAAGCTTAATCTTTCTTCCTGATTTTGTTACGGTATCTTTGCCCTTAAGCTCGGCAAGAAGCGCCTTCTTTTCTTTTTCCTTATCCTGCTGCATCTGGTATTTCGTCAGAGTATCTTCGTCCGGATCAATATAAACCGTTCCGGTAAAGCCGTCTACGATTCCCATCTTCCCTTCAACATCCTTAGGGACAGGAACCTGGACAAGCGCCGGGATATTCATCGTTCTGGCAAGGATGGCCGTATGGGAATTTGTCGAGCCTTCACGCGTAACAAAAGCAAGGACCTTGCTCTTATCCAGCTGGACCGTTTCCGATGGCGCCAGATCATCCGCCACCAGAATAACCGGCTCTGTAAACACATTTCCCGTACCCTGTCCGCCGCTCAGATCCGTGATAACACGCTCCGAAATATCTTTTACGTCTGCGCTTCTTGCGCGCATGTAATCGTCTTCCATAGCCGCAAACGTCTCGGCAAAATTATCTCCGGTTGTCGCGACGGCATATTCCGCATTGACCAGCTGTGATTTAATTATGTTTTCGATGGAGTCGTTATAATCATCATCCTCCAGCATCATCTGATGGACTTCAAAAATCTGGGCATGCGTCTCGCCTACTTCTTTTAAAGCCTTATCGTACAATCCCTGAAGTTCCGTTATAGCCCTGTCCTTCGCTTCATGATAGCGTTTGATTTCCGCTTCTGCATCCTCAACATGCTCCCTGCGGACAACCTTCGAATCTTTCACCATCTCCGCGATCTTGCCTATTGCAATTCCCTGGAATGCTGATTTCCCCTTGAACTGTTCCATCTTTCATCTCCTTTTATTTATTTTCACGAATAAACTATTTTTATTATATGCCCGGAAAATGCGGTTCGCAACGATAAATATAGTTTTACTGCACAAATCAGGATAAAGAGAAATGACAGCAGAAGAACTTTGAACACCCTCATTGGTTCAAAGCTCTTCTGTCAGTAAACATTATAAGTATCTTACTAAAGCTTTAACACCCTTTATCCGTATTCCGGCGCAGCCGTCAGACTTCGTCTGAGCTCAGGCTTTCAGGATCCGGTTTTACGGCCGATTTTTCTATCTCAGCCGGAGTTGCAATTTTGAACTTCTTGTAATCGTCTGAGTTTGTCAGCAGGAGCACAACAACATCCGGATATCCGGCTGCCTTAATTGCAGCCCGGTCGAAGGTCACCAGCTGCTGTCCTTCGGTTACCTTGTCATTTTCCTTAACAAGCGTCTTGAAACCCTTACCTTCCATCTTGACCGTATCAACACCGATATGGATCAGAATCTCCATCCCGCTGTCTGTTGTAATACCGACAGCGTGGCCTGTCTCTGCAACCGTGCTGATTGTACCTGCACACGGAGATACGACTATGCCTTCCTCCGGCTGAATGCCGACGCCTTTGCCCATGACGCCTGAAGCAAAAGTCTCATCGGGAATATTTGCCTGTTCAACGATTTCACCGTGAACCGGTGCTTTGATAGTCCCGGCTTCGCAGGTCATGACTGTCGGAAGCGGGCCGCGCGAAGCAATCTCAGAAGCTTCTTTGGCTTCATTCGCTGCTTTTGTTTTATCATTATCCGCTGCATCTTCGTGCCAGACAATCATTGTCAAAATGAATGCCGTACCTCCGGCGATCAGAAGCAGGATGCAATAAAGAGGAATATTGTTTATTGTCAGGAAGCCCGGAATACCTGTAACACCGTAAGCCGTTGCACCGATTCCGGAAATCGAGCCGAACCAGGCGCCGATGGCGCCGCCGATCATACCGCAGATGAAAGGCTTCATCAGGCGAAGGTTGACACCGAAGATAGCCGGCTCAGTGATACCCAGGGAAGCAGAGAGTGAGGAAGGAAGCGCAACAGCCCTTCTCTTTGCATTCTTGGTCTTAATAGCAACCGCAAGGCAGGCGCCGAACTGTGCAACGTTAGCAGCGGATGCAATCGGCATCCAGATATTCACACCGCCCTGCTCGGCAAGCATACCGGCCTCAATGATATTGTACATATGATGCAGGCCCATGACAACGGTAATGGGATAAATGGCACCCATGACCAAAGCACCGACACCGAACCCGACTGTAATAAGGATCTTTGCACCTGCAAGAACCCAGGTCTCAAGCGTTGAGAAAATAGGTCCGATAATCGTGAAAGTTACAAAAGCCGTTACCATGACTGTGACCAGAGGAGTGACAAAAAGATCAATCACCTCAGGAACGTGCTTATGCAGCCATTTTTCCAGGACACTCATCAGGAATACTGCAATAATAACCGGAATGACATGGCCCTGATAGCCTACCTGGCGCACATTGAAGAAAAGCAGATGCCAGACCTTAATGTCAGATGCAGCCGTAGTGGCAACTGCCCAGGCATTCAGCAGGTTGGAGTGGATCATCAAAAGACCGATAACAGCACCGAGGAAAATGTTGCCGCCGAAGACACGTGCGGCACTGATGGCAACAATAACAGGCAGATAAGCAAATGCCGTATTGGATACCATATCAAGGAATCCGTACCAGTCACTGGATGAGAAACTCGGAATCGCTTTGCCCAAAGCCTCAACAAGGCCCATCATCAGGCCTGATGCAACGATTGCCGGAAGAATAGGAACAAAGACATCACCAAGAGTCTTAATCATTCTCTTCCAGACCGGCATCTTGGCTGCGGCTGCAGCTTTGACGTCAGCTTTTGTAGCGGCTGTCATGCCTGTAATCGCCAGGAACTCATCATAAACCTTGTTGACGGTGCCGGTGCCGATAATCAGCTGCAGCTGGCCGTTTGATGTAAAAAGCCCTTTGACGCCTTCCACATCTTCAAGTGCCTTTGTATCAAGCTTACTGTTATCTGCGATAACAAGACGAAGCCTGGTTGCACAGTGAGCTGCACTGACAACATTTTCCTTACCGCCCAGATGGCTGACTATTTCTTCCGCACACTTGTGATAATCTAATGCCATTTTCATTCCTCCCGTTTTTAATCTTATCCCTTTTTATCGCCATTGTGAAATCGGTTTCATTACTACGGTCTATTATGAATTCAAGACGCATTTTTGTAAAGCCGTAAAACTGCATGGAAATTTTAGACGTTTTTTATACATTTTTAATAATGCACGCATAAAAAGTCCAAAAAGTGACCTGCAGGGCATAAAAAAGCAAACGCGGCCAGATCAGTCTTTCTATAATTTCCGGGATATTTTAACGCGCATTAAAAAAAAGAGAATCCAGAACGGATTTTCTTTTTAATAAATAAAATCAGTTACAGTTTCATCTTAATATAGGGGATTTCGCAATATTCGAATTTAATGGATTTCGCAATATACGAACTTTCGCGATATTCGAACTTTCGCGATATAAGAGCTTTCACAATGCAGGAGCTTTCTTGATATAAAAACTTTCTCAATTTCGGAATTCTATGATGCAGGCTTCAAAAATTTCCAGGAAATCAATTTATTCTTCCGAAACGCTTCTTTTAAATTGATTCCCTTTTCTCGAAGCTGAATCCCAGCTTCATCTCGACGCTCGCCGTATCGCCTGATTGTATCATCTGAAGGATTTTTCTTGCAGCCTCGCTTCCGCTTTCCCTGTAGGAAAAGTGAACCGTGGTGATCGGAGGCGACGTCACACGTGATATCCTGTTGTCGCCGAAACCGGCAAGTGCAATTTTTTCCGGAACGGGAATACCCTTTTCCTTAAGATAACTGAGAACACCTACTGCAATACTGTCCGTGGCACAAATAATTGCTTCCGCATCCGGATAGGCCTTAAGGAGACGCACAGCTGCTTCATAGCCTGCCTCTATTGAAAAGTCAGCCGTTTCCGTCATTTCATGCGTAACTTCCAGTCTGGCGCACTTCATCGCCTCCTCATAACCCCGGCAGCGCTCCAGGCCGACGGCGACGTCTGCCTTCATAACACCGATATAAGAAATCTTTTTTCTTCCGGTCTTAATAATTTCCGATGCAATAGTAAAGCCGGCATTAAAATCGTCATTAAAAATGCAGGAAAAGCCGGGAAGCCTCTGCCCGACAATGACTAAAGGAAGGCTCATGCTGTTCAGCAGCTTCCTGTGCTCTTTTGTAAAGACAGTTGCAATAAAGATAATTCCGTCCACATGCGTTCTCGACAGGACACGGATATAATCGATTTCCCTGGCCGGGTTATTTTCTGTCGTCGCCAGAATCATCTGATACCCGTTTTCGTTCAGTACCGTGACAATTCCCGCAACAATACTGGAAATAGAATCCGAATTGATTCTTGGCAGCACAACGCCGACCATCCTGGTTTTCTTTGAACGGAGGGCTTGTGCCTGTACCGACGGTTTATAGCCTGTTTTATCTATGACCGTACGAATTTTTTCTTTTTTTTCATCACTGATATAGCCGTTATTCAGATAACGTGAAACTGCCGCTCTGGATACTCCCGCCATCTTCGCGATTTCGCTGATATTCATGCTTCCTCCGCCGATAAAGGCTCTTCTAAAGCAATAACGACTTATAATTCATCCTAACATGAACACTTTTTCACGTCAATATTTTTACAGAATCTTGTGCCACGCTTCGAGCAGCCTTTCATAGTTCCACGCCGCATTCGCAGGACTGGTCGAAGGAAGCGTAACGGAAGGGATGCCGGTAAGCGGCTGCTGATAGGCTGCATATAGTTTTCCCGCAGTTCTGCCGTTTGTATAAATCCTGCGGATGCTGCAGGACGACAGGATCAAAGCAAGATCCGCCGGCTTTACATTTCTAATGCTGCTGTCGGAGGATCCCGCTATATCGCACTCCGCAATTACATCCCATAAAGCTATTCCGTGTCTTTCGAGAAGCACCTTTTTTTCCCCGACGGATCCGGGCAGTTTATCACCATAAAGGCCCGAAAGGACTTTCCAGAAACGATTCTGCGGATTTCCGTAATAAAAACCTTCCTCCCGCGATTTAACGGAAGGGAACGAACCAAGTATAAGAACTCTGGAATGTGCACCATAAACCGGCTCGAATTCGTGACGGACTGTCCGGATTTCATTTTTCTTCATTATATATCTTCCTGTGAAAAAGATTTTTATTTTGTATTATTTTAAAACGCATTCATCTAAGCTATAATAGCATCATGAACATAAAAGATGCACTCTCAACTTTTCAATTTGGAAAAAAAGAAGTCAGCCGCAACAGCCTGCTGACGCCCTGGGGCGAAAAGCTCGACCCGGATCATGTCCTTACAGAATACCCAAGGCCGCAGATGCGCAGATCTTCCTTCACGATTCTCAACGGGTATTGGGAATACGCCATAACAGAAAGTCCCAGGCCGCCGCAGGTCTTCGACGGAAAAATCCTGGTGCCTTTTTCTCCCGAAACGACTCTCTCAGGCGTCGGACGCCAATTAATGCCGGAAGAATATCTCTGGTACCGCAGAAAGATCAGGATCGATGCTGTTCCGGAAAGCAAACGGCTGTTTCTCAATTTCGGAGCTGTTGACGAAGAAGCCGCCGTTTTTCTGAACGGCATCATGGTAAAAGAACACTCCGGCGGATATCTTTCATTTTCCGCAGAACTCACAGACGCTGTAAAAGAAGGAGTCAATATCCTGTCCATCAGAGTACGGGATTCCAGCGACACTTCTTGGAAAAACCGCGGCAAACAAAAGCTTGCGCCCGGCGGTATGTTTTATACGGCCCAAAGCGGAATCTGGCAGACGGTCTGGCTCGAATGGACTCCTGTGGATTTTATCCGCGAACTCAAAATCACGCCGCTTTTCGATTCCGGGGATGTCCGTATCACGGTCTTTACTTCATCTTTCATTCCGGCCGAAATTACCGTCTGCGGAATTTCAGCGAAAGCAGTATCCGGTAAACCATGTTTGATTCATATAAAAGAACTGCATCCGTGGTCTCCCGAAGATCCTTTTCTCTATCCCGTCGTAATAAAAGCCGGCGAAGATACCGTATACTCCTATTTTGCGATGCGTAAATATTCTGTCGCACAAGATAAAAAGGGAATTTCACGTCTTTTCCTTAACAATAAACCTTATTTTCAAAACGGTGTGCTCGACCAGGGCTACTGGTCGGATGGTCTCTACACAGCTCCCAGTGATGAAGCCCTGGTAAATGACATTCTTTCAATGAAAGCCCTCGGCTTCAACATGATCCGCAAACATTTAAAAATCGAATCCATGCGCTGGTATTATCACTGCGACAGACTCGGCATGATCGTCTGGCAGGATATGCTGAACGGCGGGGGCCGGTCTCTCATGACCTTTCTTCTTTATCTCCCCACCGCACTGCCCTTTGTCACTTCACAGTTTTCCGACAGGAACTACCCCCTCTTCTCGCGTACTTCAGCAAAGGGGCGAAGAAGTTGGCTGCTTGAATGCCGCGAAACAATACATCAGCTCTATAACTGTCCCTGCATCGGTTTATGGACAGCCTTCAATGAAGGCTGGGGACAGTTTGATGCACTGAAGGTCACGGCGAAAATAAAGTCCTGGGATTCCACAAGACCGGTAGATCACGCCAGCGGCTGGTACGATCAGGGCGGCGGTGACGTCAAGTCACTGCATAATTATTTTCGCGCTCTTAAAATAAAACCCGAGGCTCGTCCTTTCTGTTTTTCCGAATACGGAGGGCTTTCCTGCCATATCACGGGACACAGCTGGTCGTCCCAGGATTTTGCCTACACAAAATTCAAAAATCCCGAAGAGCTGAAAAAAGCTTTCTTCAGTCTCCGGGAAAAGATCTTAAAGTTAAAGGATGAAGGTCTGGCCGCTGCCGTCTACACGCAGGTTTCTGATGTTGAAGAAGAAATCAACGGTATCCTTACATTTGACAGAAAAATCAATAAACTCATCTGAAACCGGACACAGAAGAAAACGGCCTGAATTTATAACCCGTCTGTTTTCTTCTTTCCGTCATTCAAAAATTCATCGACAATAAAACGCGGACGTCCTTTCGTCTCAAGATAGATCTTACCGATATACTCACCGACAACCCCTATCGAAAGAAGGATCATCCCTCCCACAGCCCAGATTGAAACGATAAGAGAGCTCCAGCCGGCAACTGTTGCGCCTCTGATTTTCTGGACAATCCCCCAGATCAGCAGAACGATACTTACCAGAAAAACGCCGACGCCCAGATTCGTAATGATCCTGATCGGGACAATACTTAAGGATGTGATTCCCTCAAAGGCAAAAGCAAGCATCTTTTTCAGGGGATATTTGCTCTTTCCTGCAAAACGCGCGCCGCGTTCATAATAAACGACGTCTGTCTTGAAACCGATCATGGGAACGATACCGCGCAGAAAGAGGTTCACTTCTTTAAACTCCGCCAGGGCATTCAGGGTACGCCGGCTCATGAGACGGTAATCGGCATGATTGTCAACAATGTTAACTCCCATTTTTTCCAAAAGCCGATAATAAAGTCCAGCGGTGCCCCTTTTGAATTTCGTATCCGTCTTGCGGCTGTTCCTTACGCCATAGACGATTTCACAGCCTCCCTCATATTTTGCGATCATTTCGTCAACTGCTTCGATATCATCCTGAAGATCGGCATCCATTGAAACGGAAATATCACAATACTTCCGCGCTGTCATAAGTCCTGCAAGGAGCGCGTTCTGATGGCCTCTGTTCCGGCTTAAAGAAAGCCCTGAGAAGGCCGGATTCCATTCATGCAGCTTTTTAATAATTTCCCAGGTTCTGTCAGAACTGCCGTCATTGACGAACAGAATCCGGCTTTCATCTGAAATTTTATTTGCCCTTAGAAGTTTGTTATATTTTGCGAATAACCGCTTCGCCGTTTCCGGAAGCACTTCTTCCTCATTGTAGCATGGAAGAACAAAATACAAGACTGTGTCTTTCATCGCTTATTCCTTTTTATATTATAAATGGTTTGGGTGCCAAAAGAACCTTGGTGTGCCAATGATGCGGATGTCCAAAGTATCTTTTCGCTTCTATGATAAATCTACTGTCAGCCTGTTCTTTACAATATAATCATACGCGTACAGATATTCAATACTGCCATCAGTATTTTTTATATCGTACAGAAGCACTTTGCCTTCTTCGGAAAGCAGAACAGGCTGATTTACAGAAACCGGATTGAAATTATCATCATAATCAGCCGCGAAAGCCTTCGCCCCACTGTAAGAAGTTCCGGGATTTTCAATGTCACTGCTGTAATAAAGTCTCCAGCCGGCGTCTGTCTTGTAAAAAGATGCCGGCTCATGATCGGCATCCGCCGCTAAAAGAACCGCCGGAGCGCTCCAGGTTGCTCCGCCGTCGGCAGATATCACCGCTTCAACAGAAGATTTTCCCTTATCCAATATCTCGCGCTCAAAAGTAACGATCAGGCTCCCGTCATTTTCACAAAGATCCACATCCTCAAGGTTCTTGTCATCTTCGACAATTGTGCTCACATCTTCAAATTCCGAAAAATCCACTGTGTGATAAAGCGAAACCGTATAGTGCCCGTTGTCGAGGTTCGGATTTTCGTTATTAATCCGGCCGTGGATGTTGGTAACTGTAAAATAATAGCCATCGCCTGTTTTCAGAATCGTGGGATCGATCATCAAATCCCCCTGCGCTTTCTCATCGATTAAAACATGGCTCTCCGCAACATCCATGTTTTCATCCACACGGACAATTCCCACTTCGTGGCTGAAGTTGCCGTAAAGAATTATCCCGTCTTCTTCTACTCCGCAGAGCCAGCTGCTTTTAATACCAAGATCCTTCCTGCTGCCTGTAGAAAAATCAATATAGGTCATCTCATTATTAATACTGGTGATAATACCGTTTCTGAAGAACTTTGCATCACTTGTCCTTACATCCGTGATCTGCTGAAGGCGTGATGCACGCTCTGCTTCATTTTCAAGATACCATTTCTGGCCCTGTGATCCGTTATATGTATACGTCTGGATATTTGTCCCGCTGGCGGAAGAATTTCCTGCAGCTTCTACCGCTTTTCCGTTTTTATTGAAGAGTGTTATTGTTCCGTCGTCATTCCCGCTGATACGGAAAAGCTGCGCATCCGTTCCGTTATAAGAATACTGCTGGATATTGCCGCCGTCTCCGGCATAGCCTCCGCTGATATCCGCCGCCTTTCCCGAATTAATATTCAGGATGCGGTAAAATCCGTCTCCGCTGTAAATAAAACGAAATTTCTGCGCATTTGATAAATTTGCCGGATAAAGCTGAATATTCGCACAGTCATTTAAAGAAGCGCCAGACACATCCATTGACGCAAGGCCGGTCAGAGCGGACGACAGCGTGTAGATTCCGTCATACTCATGTGCTTCCGCTTCCGTTAAAACAAGATAAAACCGCTGTGCCTCCGTATCGTTTTGATCATACATCTGAAGCATGGCACCGCTCTTTGCAATTCCGCCCGGAATGTCCACTGCCTTCCCTGAGCTGCTGTTAACCAGTGCAAAGCTGCCGTCGCTTTCAGGCAGGAACTGCCATTTCTGGGCTCCGCTGCCATTCGGGTTATAAATCTGAAGCGCCGCTCCGTTAGAGAAGCTCCCTCCGGAAACATCCACGGCAAGTTCACTCTTTTCATTTGTCAAAGTGTACGAACCGTCATCGTTTTCCTTTAATAAAAACTTCTGGCTCTCGCTTCCGCTCTTTTTCTGCAGCGTAAGCCTTGCGCCTCCGGTAGTCGCACCGCCTGAAACATCAATCACAAGTGAACTGTCCTTTACGGAAAACAGGGTGACTATTTTTCCGTCCTCCGGAGATGCAGGCGAAGTAAGATACCATCTCTGGGCATCGCTTCCGTTACTTTCATAAATCTGGACATTTGTTCCATTGGCGGACCTTGCGCCGGATACGTCCAGAGCTTTACCTGATATTTTCGATGTAATTGTATAAGATCCGTCGCCGTCATCCTCAATACGCCACAGCTGCGCATCCGTTCCGTTAGCTTCATATTGCTGTACATTGGCGCCATTGGCACTGCTGCCGCCGGAAACATCAAGCAAAAGACCGGAGCCGGCATTTTTAATATGGTAAAAACCATCTCCCGCATTTTCCAGATAAAACATCTGGGCGGGTGTACCGTTCGAATTCCAAATCTGGACATTGCCGCCGTTCGAATGGCTGCCGCCCGAAATATCCAAAGTCTTTTCCGCATCCCCCAGCTTTACGGATATAGAATAAAAGCCGTCAGAGGGGAGCGTATCCGCAGACACCGTCACCGGCACTGCCGTCAAAAAACCAATCCAAAAGAAAATCAGCATGATTTTGGCAAAGCATTGCAGCATCCGGATTTTTATCGTCTTTTTCATCTGTAACCTCTCCTTAATCATTCTCTTTTAAATATCTTTTAATAAACTATTAACTGAAGTATCGCCTGTACCGTTTCCTTAAGCGGCCTTTGCATACTGATTCAGTATATACTCTTTTCGAAAATCTTACAACTTCAATAAAAGGGTACAGCTGCCAAAATACCGGAGGTACCGCATGGGATTTTACAATTTCCTTACATTGTTTTGACATTCGTATGATAGATAGCAAAGGAACTTTTCGCTAAACTGGCGTCGTACAAAAAAATGTGAACAACAAATCGGAGGATAAAAATGATGAAATTCAGTTCAGGAATGAAAAAAGCGGCTGCAATCGCGCTCGCGGCCGTGATGACGGCAGGTATGGCAGGCTGCGGCAGTACAG
>DCDB01000329.1 GCA_002316215.1 Lachnospiraceae bacterium UBA1066
GAGTACGGCGTTTCCGCCGAGCGCATCCGGCAGATCGAGGCGAAAGCTTTACGAAAGCTCCGCCATCCGAGCCGCAGCCGTAAATTAAAGGATTATCTTGACTGATGAAATTATCTGACCGTTTAAGGGCCGCAGCCGATCTCGTCCGGAAAGGAAATTCCGTGACGGATATCGGATGCGACCATGGTTTTCTTTCTATCTGCCTGGTCAGTGAGTCAAGAGCTCCCTTTGCCGTAGCGGCAGATTTAAGGGAGGGACCGCTTCTTAGGGCCAGAAGCCATATTGAAGAGGCAGGACTTAAGAATAAAATTACGACTGTCCTGTGCGACGGAGTGCCGAAAAATATAGAAACCCTTCTGTCTTCGGGATGGAAAAGGGAAGAGAAAAGCTCAGGCGCCGGAAAGATACATCGTAATACACTGGTCCTGACCGGCATGGGCGGTTTTCTAATCCTGAAAATCCTTCAGGACGCAGGAGAACTCTTATGTAATTTTTCTGAATTGATACTTTCGCCGCAGTCAGATGAGGCTGCCGTACGCAGGTATATCTGCGCAAATGGTTTTCTCATTGAAGACGAGAAAATGATACTTGAGGACGGTAAGTATTACGTCATGATACAGGCGGCTGCGGGAACACGCGCTGCAAAGGCGGAGCGTGCAGAAAACAAAGGGGGGACTGTAAAAGTCCTGACCCGGGCGGAAGAGGTTTATGGGCCTGTGCTTTTAAGAAAGAAGGATGCAGTTCTATACCGCTTTCTTGTGAAGCGCAGGGGAATCCTTTCTGATATTGATCAAAAGCTTGAAGCGGCGGGATATCTGAAGGAGAGCAGGCGCAGGCAGGAGATTTCCGAAGAAATGATGACGCTTGAGGAGGCAGCGGCGCACTTTTCTTAAAAAGACGTTTGAGCTTTGAAGTACTGCGGAGGAAAAATGAAACTAAGAGAAATCATGGATAAACTGGATGGAGACTTCCCGATTGCTTATGCTGTGGACTGGGATAATACCGGCCTTCTTACAGGTGATGAAAATGCAGACATAAAAAAGGTATATATTGCGCTGGATGTAACGGAAGAAACGGCAGAAGGAGCGGCAAAGGCCGGTGCCGATCTTATGGTTACGCATCATCCGCTCCTGTTTCATCCGCTGAAGTCTGTGAATGAGCAGGATCCTGTCGGCAGATGTGTCCGGCGGCTTATCGGAAACGGAATAAATTATTATGCCATGCATACGAATTTCGATATCGTAAAGATGGCGGATTTAAATGCTGACGACCTTAAGATCGAGAATCCTGAAATCCTGGAAGAAGTTTTTACGGATCAGGAAGGAAAATTGCGCGGTTTCGGAAGAATCGGAAATCTTCGGGAAAAACTTACGCTGCATGATTTTGCCCAGGCTGTTAATTCCGCCATGCTTCTTCCGGCCGTTCGCGTTTACGGCAATCCGGACCAAATGATCGCAAGGGCGGCTGTCAGCTCGGGATCCGGAAAAAGTTCGATTCCTTCGGCTATAAAAAAAGGAGCGGATGTCCTTGTGACCGGAGATATTGACTATCATACGGCTCTGGACGCCTGTGCGGCGGGACTTTCCCTGATTGATGCAGGACATTACGGGACGGAATTTATTTTTATTTCCTATATGAAAAAATATTTTGAAAGGACGCTGCCGGAGCTTTCTGTTGAAACCCAGGCCATCAGGCAGCCGTATACGGTCATCACATGAAGATTACGGTTGACGGTAAAATTTATGAATATGCGGCAGGAACTCTTTTGGGGGATATTGCCGCGGACTTTGAAAAGGAAAGCGCGCATGACATTGTGCTTGTCACAGTCGACGGAAAGCTGCGCGAGCTGCATCACAGGCAGGAGCATGACGCGGAAATAAAATTTGTGACGACAGCCTGCAATATTGGAAACAGTACTTATAAAAGAAGCTGTTCCATGCTTTTTCTGGCAGCTGCGTACCATATCGCAGGGCATGAAAACATCCGGAAAGCGGTTCTTCATTTTACGATTGATGACGGTTTTTATTATACTATTGACGGGAATGTCAGAGTAAATGAAGACTTCATGAGAGCAGTTGAGGCGGAGATGCACCGTCTCGTGGATACAAACTGCCCAATCGGAAAAAGAAATTTGCCGACGGACGAAGCCAGGAAGCTTTTTCACCGCTATGGCATGTACGATAAGGAAAAGCTTTTCCGCACCCGTCTTTCCTCAAGCGTTAATATTTATACGCTGGACGGTTTTGAAGACTATAATTATGGTTTTATGACATCGAAAACAGGCTACCTTCGCTATTTCAAGCTGTTCCTTTATCAGGGCGGTATTGTCCTTAAGATGCCGTCGGCGGATAAACCGGAAGAAGTAGAAGATTTCCATCCGCTGGACAATCTGTTCAGAACCCAGATTATGGGGGAAGAATGGGCAGAGGATCTTAAAATCGACACAGTAGGCGCTTTGAATGAAGAAGTCATCAATGCCAATACGCGTCAGACCATACTGATTTCAGAGGCTGTTCAGGAGAGCAGAATTGCTTCTATTGCCGAAGAAATATGTGCTGGTAAGGGAGTAAAATTTGTTATGGTTGCAGGTCCTTCCTCTTCAGGAAAGACGACCTTTTCACAGAGGCTCTGCGTTCAGCTTTCGGCACACGGCCTGCGTCCGCATTACGTCGGAGTCGATAATTATTTCCTTGACCGGACGCTTACGCCGCTGGATAAGAACGGACAGAGAAATTTTGAATGCCTCGAGGCATTAGATGTAAAAAAGTTCAACGAGGACATGACAGCACTGCTAAATGGTGATACAATAAAAACACCCAGTTATGATTTTATAGAAGGAAAACGTGTTTACAACGGAGAAAAACTGACGCTTCCCGAAGGGGAAATTCTGGTTATTGAAGGAATTCACTGCCTGAATGATAAACTCAGTTACTCTCTCCCGCGGAAAAGTAAGTTTAAGATATACATCAGCGCCCTGACTCAGCTTAACATCGATGAACATAACCGGATCCCGACGACCGACGGCCGGCTGATCCGGAGAATTGTAAGGGATTACCGCACACGCGGCTATTCAGCGGCAAATACCCTGTCGATGTGGAACTCTGTCCGGCGCGGAGAAGAAGAGAATATTTTCCCGTATCAGGAGACGGCGGATGTCTTTTTTAATTCCGCTCTTCTCTATGAACTGGCTGTTCTCAAGCTGTATGCCCAGCCCCTCCTTTTTCAGGTTCCGCAGGAGCATCCGCAGTATGAAGAAGCCAAACGTCTTTTGAAATTCCTGGATTATTTTATAGGTGTGCCGTCGGATGATGTACCGCACAATTCTATTCTTCGTGAGTTCGTCGGAGGTGGCTGCTTCCGATTGTAACCAAAAAACTTCTTTATGGAGGGATGGAAAAATGAAAGACAAGGCATTTGCGGTGTTTCAAAGGATAGGAAGGTCATTTATGCTTCCTATCGCGCTACTACCGGTCGCCGGGCTTCTGCTCGGTCTCGGTTCGTCCTTTACCAACGATTCCATGATTGCGGCGTATCATTTAAGCGGAATCTTAAGTAAAGGCAACTTCCTTTATACGCTTTTAACCGTCATGAAGGATGCAGGCAATGCAGTTTTCAGCAATCTGCCGTTCCTGTTCGCAGTCGGATGCGCAATAGGCATGGCAAAAAATGAAAAGGCCGTTGCGGCACTGGCGGCTTCCATCGCGTTTATCATCATGCATACATCAATCGCCACCATGCTTCAGCTGGCGGGCAAAGTAACTGTTACGGATGACGGCGGCTTTACTTCCACTCTTATGAGCGGGCAGGTTGCTGCGTCTCTCGGCATTCCTTCTCTTCAGATGGGTGTCTTCGGAGGTATTATCGTAGGCCTGGGGGTTGCTTCGCTGCATAACAGATTCTACAAACAGGAACTTCCGGCTGCTCTTTCTTTCTTCGCCGGCACACGTTTTGTACCGATCATCAGCTCCATCGTTTTCCTGTTTGTCGGTATTGTGATGTACTTTGTATGGCCATGGATTCAGGTCGGTATCTCTCAGATCGGTCTTCTTGTAAAGAGTTCAGGATATATCGGGACGCTGATTTACGGCTTTATTGAAAGAGCACTCATTCCTTTCGGCCT
Source organism: Lachnospiraceae bacterium UBA1066 (assembly GCA_002316215.1). Taxonomy (GTDB): domain Bacteria; phylum Bacillota; class Clostridia; order Lachnospirales; family Lachnospiraceae; genus Chordicoccus. Next base: position 4,121 of record DCDB01000329.1, read on the forward strand.
GCATCATGTTTTCTACCTTCCTTTCTGGCAGACAGAACTCGGCGGCACAATGACGATCGCCGGCAAGGCTGTCAGCGGCGCTCAGAACATTTTCTTTGCACAGCTGGCTGATTCATCGACAACTTCTTTCACTGTTGAAGCGACAAGGTTCATGTCCGGAAAATTCCCGTTCATGATCTTCGGTCTCCCGGGCGCAGCCCTTGCTATGTACCGTCAGGCACTTCCGGCGAAGAAAAAGGTTGCCGGCAGCCTTCTTATTTCAGCAGCTTTCACGGCTATGCTGACAGGCATTACGGAGCCGATCGAATTCACATTCCTTTTCGTTTCTCCGGCTCTTTACCTTGTACACTGCGTATTCGCAGGCTGCTCCTATATGATCATGCATATGCTGAATGTCGGTGTCGGCATGACTTTCTCAGGCGGCATTATTGACCTTCTTCTTTTTGGTATTCTTCAGGGCGCCGCAAAGACACGGTGGTACTGGATCCCGATTGTCGGTGTCGGATACTTCTTCCTTTATTATTCTGTCTTTACTTTCGCCATCAAGAAATTTGACCTCAAGACACCCGGACGCGAAGATGACGATTCTGAAGTTAAGCTTTATTCGAGAGCGGATGTTGATAAGAAGACCGGCCGCAATACGTCCATCGGTTCCGGATCCTCTTCAGATTCCGCTGCTGCGGCTCCCGGATACGATGAGCTTTCTGCAGCCATTATGATGGGTCTTGGCGGAAAAGCCAATATCAGTGATGTTGACTGCTGCGCTACAAGGCTTCGTACGACGGTCTTTGATTCCAACAAGGTTTCTGATGCAGCTCTTAAGGCAACCGGAGCTTCCGGCGTTATCCACAAGGGCACAGGAGTCCAGGTTATATACGGACCGCGTGTCACAGTTATTAAATCCAATCTGGAAGAATTCCTCCAGAGCCCGGCTGCGGCAGCTGTTGAAGCTCAGGCAGCGGCGGCTCCTGCACCGGCGGCAGCACAGGCACCTGAAAAGACTGAGGCAAA
>DCDB01000284.1 GCA_002316215.1 Lachnospiraceae bacterium UBA1066
GACTTTTGACGCTTGCATCATAATATAATGGAGTTGAAAAAGAACAATGTCTTCATCAAATGCCCACACTCACTCGTTATGAAGGGTGCTGTCTTCGAAGTTCAGGCGTTCTTCCTCGATGACGAGCGGACGGTCAAGGACACGGGAATTGATGGAGAGGACATATTCACCCAAAAGACCGATAAAGAAAAGCTCCACGCCGCCCAGAAAGAAGACGCCGATGACGAGAGGCGCAATGCCGGAGCGGAACCAGTCCCAGTGGATCAGTTTCAGGATGAAATATACAAGTGCGACAATGAGGCTTAAGACTCCGACACCGAAACCGAAGAATGTCGCAATCCGCATGACGACTTTAGAATAAGAGGTAATCCCGACCATGGCATAATCATACAGGCTGTAAAAGTTATTCTTGCTTTTTCCTGCCCGCCTGCGCGGCCGTTCATATGTAATCGTCTCATAATCATACCCCAGTTCTGCGATCATTCCCCGGAGATACGGAACAGGATCATGGATGTCACGCACTATGTTAACAAAATCCCGGTCATAAAGTCCGAAACCGGTAAAGTTCTCAATGTGGCCGATATCCGTGATTTTTCTCAGCAGTTTATAATATTTTTTTCTCACGAAGGACATGAAGAAGTTCTCGTCCGTCTTTGATTTTATGCCGATGACGATCTTGCTGCCCTCTTCCCATTTATGTACAAATTCCGGAATAAGCTCGGGAGGATCCTGGAAATCAGCGTTAAGTCGGATGACACAGTCTCCGTAAGCCTGCTTAAGCCCGTGAACAGGAGAACGCAGCTGCCCGAAATTCCGCGCATTAAAAATGGCTTTTACTTTCTTATCGGCGGCACAGAGCCTGCGAAGAATTTTTCTTGTCCCGTCCTTTGAATGGTTATCGATAAATATGATTTCATAATCATACTGCGGAAGTGATGTATTCATAATTTCTGTCAGCTTTTCCGTCATTGCCCCGACATTTTCCTGCTCGTTATAGGTAGGAATAACAATAGATATCTTCTTCATTTTCATCTTCCGGGCAGCCTCCCTTTTCCGGCAATCTATGCGTCTCATATAAAATGATGCGATTGTCAAGAATACCTTTTTAACTTTTCTCACAAACCTGCATTTTTCATAAAAGCTGCTGTTTTTGCAATGCCCTCTTCAAAGGAAACCTGCGGAACAAAACCGGTGTCGGCCGTAAGGCTTGTAATATCCGCTGTCAGGTTTCTGACCTTTCCCGGCGGAAAAGGCTTCTTCCCGATCCCGGGAACAGCTTTTGGATCGACTGTTTTGCACATGATTTCTATAAACTCACGAAGCGGCCGTCCGCATCCGCTGCCCACACAGTAAACAGCACCGCTGCGTCCTTTTTCACCTGCCAGATAAAAGGCTCTCGCCGCATCCTCAGAATAAAGATAATCCCAGATCTGAGTGGCCGGCGTAAAGGCCGTGGGCTCGCCGCGCAGCAGTTTTCCGAGGCTTTCGGCTATCATGGACGTTGACTTGTCATACGGCCCGTAGGTTGAAAAAATCCTCATCCAGATAAATGGCATCCCCAGTTCTTCGGAAAGTTTTTTTCCTTTTTCCATCGCTTTAAGCTTCGCCATGCCGTAGAACTCCACAGGCTCTGCCGGCGTCAGCGGGCCGATTTTCATATCTTCTTTCGGACCGTACTCCGCCTGTGAACCCGCGCCGATAAATTTTGTGCAGCCGATTGCGGCGGCAGCCCTTACAGCATCTTCCTCAAAGGCAACGTTGATGTTCTGTCCTTCCTCTGTCCTGTTGCGGAAGCGCCCTGTGTTTGCCCAGCCCATATGGTAGAAGACGCCTTTGCCGCGGGGAATAAGATTGGGAAGATTTTTCATCTCTGCGAGGTCACAGGGTACGATATGCAGGTGTTCATTCTCCGTCAGCCTGCCTTTTCGCACAGAATCCGGCCGGATGACCGCATAGACCTCGTCGCCTTTCCGGAGTGCCTCGAAGGCCAGCGTAAGTCCGAGCATCCCCGTAGCCCCTGTTATGATGGCTTTTTTCATTTTCCTTCTCCTTTTTCCCTGCTTCCTGATAAATCCGCCGCTTTTTCAGCCTGCTTAAAGATTTGCTTACATTTTTTCCCAAACGGAGTCCGCCTTTATCCTGTATTTTTCTAAAACGGATCTTCGCGCTTTATCTTTCGGTTTCTTCCTTTGTAAGCCCTATGAGCATGTTCTCAGCCAGTTCTTCTCTCGAAAGGAAGGGCGACATATCTTCGAGCGGCGTCGAAACCATGGAACCGTCTTCCAGCTTTCGTGTCGCCGTCCTGGGCATCGTCACCTGCTGTGTCGTAACATGGACTTCCGCAAGGCAGGGCGGATCCATTTTGTAAAATGAAGCCATTTTCTGTGTCAGCTCCGTATTGGAGCCGATCCCAAGATAGCCGAAGCCAAAGGCCGGAGCCAGCTTTGAAAGATCCGGGAAGGACAGATCGTGGCTTTCGGGTCCCACACCGATAAGCGGAGGCTTAAAGAAGCTGTGCTGCGTCTGACGTATGGAATGATAGCCTCCGTTCTCAATCACAAAGATCCGGATCGGAAGCTTATTTGTTACGATGGTCTGCAGCTCCTGAAGATTCATCATCAGGCTTCCCTCTCCTGTCACCAGGGTAACCGGTTTCCGTCCGGAAGAAACGCAGACGCCGATGGCTGCCGGAAGGCCGTACCCCATAGAAGCCGTCGCCGAATTTGTGATAAAGCGCTGGCCTTTCTTAATGCGCATGGCCTGCGTCCCGACAACCCGGGAAGTTCCGCAGCTGACGACGATATTCTCATTTTCTCCGAGCTGATCCGAAAGAACATCGTAGAAGGCATACAGGTTGGCCCTGCCGTCCGGCTGGGGCGCTTTCTCTTCCTCCGTTACAACCGGATATTTCTTTTTCCACTCCCTGCAGCACCTGCGCCAGTCCTCGCCGCCAAAAAGAGGATGTTCCGGTGATATATTCCCGGATTCGAGCTGTTCTGTCAGGATCCCGATCAATTCTTTTGCATCGCCGATCAGCGGAAGATCCGTTCGGACATTGGGTTTCTTAAGTTCATTTTCATCGATGTCGTTCAGGATCGTGTAAGCGTCCCGCGCCCATTCCCGATAAGCGAAACCTGTCTGAAAGAAGCTCTGGCGGCTGCCGATAGAAAGAAGGACATCCGCATTCTGCAGGGCGAAGTTTCCCGCCCGCGTTCCCGTCTGGGCTGAACGACCGGCAAAATAAAGATTGTTTTCGGGAAGCGTATCCGCACTCGACATCCCGTTGACCACAGGAATGCCCAAAAGCGCGACAAGCTTAAGAAACTCTTCCTCTGCTCCCGCGTGCCGGATGCCGGCACCTGCAAAAAGCACAGGACGCATGGCAGCTTTCAGTTTTTCGATAATCGTAAGGCAATCTTCCCTGCGCAGCGGCTTTGGCGTTTCCGAAGCATCCTCCGCAGGATCATATTTTCTTATTTCTTCCGTCTCGATGAATCCGCCCTGGACATCCAGCGGAATGTCCAGCCACACCGGCCCGCGCCGTCCGTGAGAAGCAAGATAAAGAGCCCGGTCCAGATGGTAGCCGATTTCATTTTTATCCGTCACGAGAACAGAATACTTCGTCATATGCGATATGCAGGAAATGATATCACATTCCTGTGTTCCCATGGAACGCAGGGGAAGTCCCGTGCTGCGGACAAGTGTTGCCAGACGAGCCTGCCCCGAAAGGACAAGCATGGGAATTGATTCCATATAAGCGCAAAGGACGCCGGTCACGGCATTCGTCGCACCGGGGCCCGTCGTCACGCAGACGCAGGCCGTCTCATTGTTAAGACGTGCATAAGCCTCTGCCGCCATGGCTGCCGCCTGCTCATGATGATGGAAAATGCAGGAAAGACGCGCCGAATGTCCAATGGCGTCGTCAAGATGCATGGCTCCGCCGCCCGGCACCAGAAATACGTCGCGGACTCCCGCATCCGCCATTCTTTCCGCTATATAATCCGAAACCTTTATCTTCATGCATGTATCTCCCGTTCTCTTTTTTCTCCGGTCCTGTTTTCTGACACCTGCCGCTTTCCCGAGGCAAGAATCGGAATTTCGTCCACATGCGTAATGACAATATCCGCGTCGCTTCCGAGATACTTCGCATAGGCCGTTTTAATCTCTTCGTCGGTCACCGTCCCCGGAACGTCGTTGACTTCCACTTCATATTCCTTTTTATCCCATTGAATACACTTTGCCTGACGCACCCTGCCTTCAAAGTTCAGGAGCAGATTCATGAAAACATGTACGGACAAAGGCTCGCCTTTTGTATTATAAAGCATCGAGGCGCGACGGCCGTAAAGCGCGGTAAGGGAGGCATGCAGCCGCCCGTTTTCATCTTTTGTAAATGAAGCAATGCCCGTATCGCCGATATCATAGCGGATCATGGGAAATGCCCTGTTGTAATAATCTGTAAGGACAATCCGCCCCAGTTCTCCCGGCGCCGCCGCCTCGTCAGAATCCATTTTCAGGATTTCCAGGCGGTAATTAAAGAGATCGATAACGAAATCATCCCTTCCCGGAAGCGTCATGCCCATGAAACCATTTTCATTATTGCCGTAGGAACGTACCGGATCGAGATGAAAGATCTCTTTCGCAGCCTTTCTCGTTTCTTCCGGAAGGGCTTCTCCCATCGTAAAAAGCATTTCTACCGACCATCCTGAAAGATCGATGTTCTTCCGCTTAATAAAGGACGTCAGCGCCGTCAGTGCCGTAGAATACATGACAAGCACCTGGATCTTCATTTTTCTGATGTCTTCGCAGATGCCGTACAAAGCATCGTCTCCCATATTGGATATTTCAAACATATAAAGATTGTTGCGGAAAGAATGCCACTTCGATATGGTGTTCTTTCCCGGGATCCAGGCACGGAACTCCGCCCGCTTCATGCCGAGGCGGTAACCGTTCAGCTCCATAAAGGCGGCATAATTCATGTTGACGTGATCCATTTTCAAATCATCCGCATAAACGGTAAAAGGCGTTCCTGTGGAGCCGCTCGTAGAGTATTTATGAAGTTTTTCCTTTTCTTCCCTGAATTCATCGCTCAGGATACCGTCAAATTCGCGCAGGAAATCCTGCTTGCTCATGACAGGAAAATCCGAAAGAGAGGCGCCCTTTGGAATATTCCTGTAAAACGGACAGTTTTCGGAAGCATAGGCAAGAATTGCCTTTGTCCTGCGTTCCTGGTATTCTTCCGTCACTCCTTCTATAATTTCCTGTCTGTTGACCGCTTTAAGCTTCTTAAGGCGTCCGCCCTGTACCGCGTCTAACTCGTCAAATGCACAGCGTCTTATTACTTCTCCTATTTGCATACAACCTCCTTTGTCCTGCCGGCTTTAAGCAGGCCCAGAACCAAAACTGCGGCAATGCGGAACGTATTCGCAATAAGTACCGCGCAGGAAAATCCCATAAGTCCTCCGCTCCCTGTCATTGTAAATACAAGCAAGGCAAGCAGCACAAGATGCGCACACTGGAGAATCAGCTGCCAGCGTGCCTCTGTAAACGTCAGGACGAGAATAAAAAGATAAGCCGAAAGCACGCTTAAGATCTGCGTCAGGTTAATAACCGTAATATAAGGCGCTGTCGCTTCCGCAAGATCCGTATAAAAAAGCCGGATGAAAACAGGCGTCGCTGCTTCGCAGACCCCAAAAAAGGCAGCGGCAACAAGCAACCCTGCTCCGGAAAATTTAAGGAAGCGGGATTTCCCCAAAGCCTTCTTTTCCTTCGTCAGGTAGGAAATGATAATGGTATTGACAGGCGCCACCAAAAGGACCAGTGTCTTCCCGATCAAAGATGCCACGTAATATTCCGTCACAGCCGTACCGCCGATCATATTCTTCAGGACAAGACGGTCAATGTTGAAGGTTGTGTTCGTGATAAGATAAGACAGGACAAGCGTGAGCCCCTTCACTTCCACAATTTTAAAGCCGGGGCCTGTCCTGAAGAAATCTTTGAAAACCGTGCCTTTAAGGGAAAGGTAAGCAAGAGCCAGGGCTTCGCCCACAAGGAAAATGAAGTACCAGTTTCCTGTCAAAAGGAAAATCAGATAACCGATGAGATAGCCGGTGCCCGCTGCAGAATAGTAAATAAAATAGCGCCTGTAATTTAAAGACATCCGGTATTCAACATCGCCGTAAAAACGGAAGACGGTCAGAAGTCCCGTCAGTGCCATGATGAAAACGGTTCCGGCATCCGGCAGGGAAGTCCGGGCCAGGACTGCGATAACCGCAAGGCCGACAGCTGTAAAGAAAAGCAGCGTCACGTCATAATCGCCGTTCGTCACTTCATGCGTGCGTCTTACAACGAGACGGCTGTTATTAAGAGCCTGGCCTACGGAAGGACCGAGGATATTAATAAGGCCCATCATATAAATCATCGTCCCTAGAGCTTCCGCGCCAAGACGGGCGTTAAGTTTCGGATACACAAAAAGCTGCAGGACTCCGTTTAAGACCAGAGCCCCGCCGATTGTATAAAGTGTATTCCCGAAAATCTTCTTTTTCTGTGCGTCCATGTCCCTTCCGTAAGTGCAGAACGCTGCCCTGAGGCAGATCTGCAGGCTGCTTATTTTATTTCAAACGTATTCTCATGAATTAGGTGTCAAAAGTACCTTTTGAC
>DCDB01000285.1 GCA_002316215.1 Lachnospiraceae bacterium UBA1066
AGAGTAAACCCGAATTGCAAGCCGTAATTACCCGTAATGCCAGATGAAATCTGCTTTTTACGGGTAACCGGGGAGCAAAAAAAGCCGGAATGTCAGCCGCAACTACCCGTAAAGCCAGATGAAATCAGTCTTTTACGGGTAATCCGGGGACCGGAAAAGCCGAAATGCAATCCGCGATTACCCGTAATGCCAAATGAAATCTGCTTTTTACGGGTAACCGGAGAGAGTAAACCCGAATTGCAAGCCGTAATTACCCGTAAAGTCAGATGAAATCTGCTTCTTACGGGTAACCGGAGGTGTTCAACCATAGCTGCACAGTCATATTCCTTAAGATACGGGCATTTCTCATTAATTTCAGTTTCCATCAGCTTTCGAAGAGCCGTCACAATCATCCCGTTCAGTTCATTTTCCATATCTTCATGAAGCATACTTTGTACACAGCCTTCATCTGAAAGCAGCAAAGTTTCCTGTATTCCTGTTTTCACTTTCCGGCATTCGTGCTATGATAAGAACCATGAAAAAAGAAAATTTTATACAAAATATCATCGATCAGATTAAGGAAGCGCAGATTAAGCTCGGTTATGCGGAGGAGACTGTGAGGCTTTATTTTCCTGCCGATTCTCTCGCCGCCATTCTGGGGCTTGGCAGTGCTTCTGCACCGTCTGCAAGAAATTCCGCGCGTACATCCGCTTCCGAAACTCATCCGGTTGCCGTACCGGCGTCGGCTGACGCAAATGTAAAACCGGACACGGCTGACGAAAAAAGGGATCCGGCGGCCACCAAAACGGGCTCATCTGCCCATGCCGCTGCCCTGCTCCGCCTTCTGGAAAATGAATTTCAGGATCCGGATCCGCAGCTTGGGTCTCTTGGCTTTGCGCGCACAGGCAGCCGCATCGAAGTGAGCGTTCCGCCCGAAGGCGTACGCTTTGTCCATGATAAGATACCGGATCCGCCGTTCCTTAAAGATTTGGTCCATTTGTTTGAAACGCATCCTTCCTGCACGCTCGATGAAATCCGACAGGTTTTTAACAAATACGATGCCGGCTACAGCTGCCTTAAAATGCCGGACGGCACCGATTTTGATTACTGTCTGCATTTTCCGAAGGGCAGCACGGACAGCTATTATTACTGTGTTAAGGAAGAGATGGGACACACTATTTATCATCGTTTTACGGAAGAAGATTATAAGGCTCTCATGGCCTGAAAGGAGGGTTATATGGATCAGCAGTATCCGAACAATGTTCCGGGCTACGATAAAGCCGTTGCAAGCCTTGTCTGCGGCATCGTGTCCACAGTCCTCAGCTTCACCGGACATCTGTCTTTTATCGCTTTCCTGGTCGCCATCGCAGGGCTCGTCCTTTCTTCTTCAGCTAAAAAAGAAGGTTTTTACGGCAGCCAGCAGACCTGGGGTTTTGTCCTTTCGCTTATCGGGCTCATTCTTTCCGGAGCGGTCTTCCTGGCCTGCGCCGCCTGCACAGCCTGCGGCGTCGCCGGTGCCTGCGCCCTGATGTAAATCTTTTGCTCTCTTTACTTTGTATATTCTATCTGTTATTATGTACATGTATTTATTCTGCATGTACATTTTTTAATGGCAAAATTATCGGTATGGTTACCGGACACAGGAGGAAAATATGGCTGTCACCACAACCGAACTCAGGAAAAGATTGGCTTATTACATTGAACTGGCTCAAAAAGAGGATGTTATCATTGTAAGTAACAATGTCGCTGTTGCAAAACTCGTAAGCCCTGTAAAAAACAGGATTGCAAGCCTCGATTCTCTTGTCGGAATTCTTCCCGAAGGAGTAAATGAAGAGGAATCCAGACTTGAAAGGATTAAAAAATGAAAAAAATCCTTCTGGATACCAATGTCATTATTGACGTATTTGCAAAAAGAGAACCATTCTTCTGCGATTCCTACTCTGTCATGCGTCTGTGTGCGGAGGACAAGGCTGAGGGATACATAACGGCCTCCTCTTTGACCGATCTATACTATCTGATACACCATGAAACAAAAGATCCGGCAAAATCCAAAGCTGCCATCGTGTCGCTCCTCGATTTTTGTACGATAATTGATGTGACATCTGAGGACTGTATGTCAGCAATTGCTTCAGAGACGCACGATTTTGAAGACGCTTTAATAGACGCTTGTGCTGCTAAAGAAAAAATATCCTGTATTGTCACACGAAATACCAGGGATTTCAGTGTTTCTCAAGTAAAGGCCCTGACACCGCAGCAATTTCTTGCAGAATAAATAAGAATAAATAAGATACATCGCCTTTTCTGAATTTTGTTGTACATTTTTAAGCATTCGGTATAAAATAAAAGCAGTTTCGTGTTCATTGTTTTACGATTATCGTTTTATGATTATTTAAGGGAGGGTGTCAAAATGGACAGAGATAACAGGCCTGTCGGAAGACAGGAACATGTAACCTCCGGAAACGGATCCGTTGAAAAACACGGCTCCGGTCTCGGCCTCGGCGGTCCCCAGGGAAATAAGGACGGCTACGGCGGACGGCCCGGTGAAAAAGGCGGCAAAAAGGAAAGCGGGGACTCCGAAGACCGGGGGATAGTTGACTCCCTGGTACAGGCAGCCGGAGGAAATTCATCCGGTGAGAATCTGGCTGGCGAACTGGGGAGTCTGGCAGGAACCTTTCTCGGAGGACACTCTTCCGGCGGAAATGGAAACAATGCCGAAAACATCCTGAACGATCTCACCGGAAACGGCAGTGGCGGAAACATCCTGAATGATCCAACCGGAGGCGCAAGTTCCGGTCACGGCGGCGGAAATTCCGGGAACGGCGGGGGGAATTCAGGAAATGGCGGGGGGAATTCAGGAAACAACGGCGGCGGGAACGGCGGACGCAATCCGCTCAGCAGGCTTTTTCTGGTCGTTGCCGTCATCATCGTCCTTTTTGTCGTCTTCGGCGGGGGACGCAATCTCCTTTCCGGACTTTTAGGCGGAACCGGCGCAACCGGCACCACCCTCTATGAGAACACAAAACCTTACGGCGATACCGCAGACGGCAGCACTTCCGCTGAGGAAAGCACTGCTGTCAGTACGGCCGGTTCGGGATATTATCTTCAGGCTTCCGACAGCACGAACACGGGCGTCGTCAATACCGATGTCGCTTCCGGAGCCCGTGAGAAGTATACGCGCCTTTTAGGCGACGGCAAGGATACGGTCACGCTGATGATTTATATGTGCGGGACTGATTTGGAATCCAAGAGCGGCATGGCGACTTCGGATTTAAGCGAAATGACCAAAGCCACGATTGACAATTCCAGGCTGCGGATCCTCGTCTTCACCGGCGGCTGCACGCAGTGGCAGAATTCTGTCGTTTCGAATTCTACGAACCAGATCTATCAGATAGAATCCGGCGGCGTGGAGAAACTTGCAGATGATCTTGGATCCTCACCCATGACCGATCCGGAAAATCTCGGACAGTTTATCGTCTGGTGCAAACAGAACTTTCCGGCCAGCCGCTACGGTCTCATTTGCTGGGATCACGGCGGAGGAACGCTCTCCGGCTACTGCTATGACGAGAAATTTCCTAACAGCGGCTCCATGACAATCGACAAAATCGGCGATGCCTTAAAGGAAGGCGGCTGCCAGTTTGACTTCATCGGCTTCGACGCCTGTCTGATGGCCAATCTTGAAACAGCGATGACCGTCGAACCGTATGCCGACTACCTGATTGCCTCTGAGGAAACGGAGCCCGGCTACGGCTGGTATTATACGGACTTTCTTACCCAGCTTTCCGCCAATACCTCCATTGACACGCTCTCCCTTGCCAAGACCATCTGCGACACCTTTACAAGCGATAACGCGCAGAGGACGCGGGGCGATTCCACGACGCTGTCTGTCCTTGACCTCGCTGAGGAATCCGCCACGATTCCGGAAGTCTTTTCCGCTTTTGCTTCTTCTTTGGATAAAATGGTGACCGGCAGCGATTACCAGTCAGTGGCAAATGCACGTGCAAATACGCGGGAGTTCGCCGCTTCCGAGGGAATTGACCAGGTCGATCTCATCAGCTTCTGCGATAATCTCGGCACGACGGAAGCTAAAAACCTTGCTGCGGCGCTCCGCGGCATCGTAAAATACAACATGACAAGCTCGGATATGGCCGATGCGTACGGCGTTTCCATTTATTTCCCGTACAAACAGCTCTCCTACGTCAGCATCGTCATGAATATGTACAGCAAAATCGGCTTCGATTCAAATTACATTCAGGCCTGCGAGCGGTTTGCCAGCCTGGAGACCGGCGGACAGATTTCAGCCGGCGGCTCCTCCAATCCGCTTGACCAGCTGCTCGGGAACTACAGTTCCGCAGGTTCGGACAGCTACGGTTCGTACAGCGGTGCCAACGGCAATTATGACGAAATCGAGAGCCTTCTGTCTTCATTCCTTTCGGATCGCTCCATCGCCGTCGGGAAAAATGTCAACGGCCTGACTTCCGGCAATTCTTCGTGGCTTGATTCCGACACGATCTCGGCGCAGGCCAAGTATCTTTCGGAAAATTCCATCGATGCTTCCAAAATGGTCTGGACTGACAAGAGCGGCGCGAAAGTGCTGAAGCTGACGGAAAAACAGTGGAAGCTGATCCAGAAGGTCGAGCTCAATGTCTTCTATGATGACGGCAGCGGCTACATCGATTTAGGCCTCGACAATCTTTATTCTTTTGATAAAGACGGCGATCTCGTCGGAAAATGGGACGGCACGTGGCTTGCCTTAAACGGCCAGATTGTCCCGTATTACGTCATGACGGCCGTAAGCGACGGCAATAATTATTCCATCACCGGCCGCATTCCGGCGCTCCTCGACGGAAACCAGCTCGTCAACATCATCCTTCGTTTTACAAATGAAGATCCGGACGGCTCGGTCATCGGCATCAGCAAGGTTTACAGCAGCGACGCTGCGGCAGCGGTTCTCGGAAAGATCACGCCGATCGACGACACTTCCCTGGACGGCGCAACGCTCGACTTCATCTGCGATTACTACAATTACGACGGTACCTACAACGACAGCTATGCCTTCGGCAGCCAGATGACGCTGTCGGCTTCCGAAAAGATCACGGTTTCCAACGTCGCCGTTTCCGAACCGGATGCCTGCAACGCAACCTACCGCCTGACAGACGTCTACAACAACTACTTCTGGACACCGTCGCTCAACACCGGCGCGGACTAAAACCTTTAATTCATATTCAGGCTGATTTATATTCCGGTCAAAGCAATCTGTTCATCTTCAGGCCAGGACTTGCGATTCATATTCAGATCTGTATTTTTTACATGCAGGCTGCCTGGGGCTGTTCATAATTAAAATATAGGGTAAAACCTCCTGCCGCTTTCCGGCAGGAGGCTTTTTTAGGGGTTCAAATGACAAAAAAAGAATTTCTCAGATTTTACAGCCGTTTCTTAAGCGGGCTCAAAGGGCGCTTTATCTTCTCTGTCTTCATGTCGCTCATCAGCATTTTATTTACATTTCTCATTCCCCAGGCCATCCGTTTCACGGCGGACAGCGTCATCGGGAATACGGAGGCCGCCCTGCCCTCTTTTCTGTCTCCTCTTAAGGCTCTGACGGATCATACGCTTCCTTCTTTTAAGCGGCTTCTTTTGAGCGGGACGCTGATTCTCATCTGCGCCGCCCTCGCGGGCCTTACGCAGTATTTTTCCAAAACGGCGATTGCCGCCTGCGCCGAAGGCTTTACAAAAAATCTCCGGGATACGCTTATGCGCCACATCCTGCATCTGCCTTTTTCCTGGCACAGCAGGACGCAGACCGGCGACATTATCCAGCGCTGCACCTCCGACGTCGAGACCGTGCGGGAGTTCATTTCCAAACAGCTTCTGGAGGTCATCCGTATCCTGCTGCTGATCCTGACGGCTGTCATTATCATGTTCACGATGAATGTGCCGCTGGCCCTGATCAGTTTTGCCTTCATTCCGGTCATCATCCTTTATTCCCTCATTTTCCATATCCGGATTTCCGGCCAGTTCCGGAAAGCGGATGAGGCGGAGGGGGAGCTTATGGTTGCGGTTCAGGAAAACCTGACCGGCATCCAGATTGTCCACGCTTTCGGCATGGAAAAACGCGAGAAGGAACGGTTCACGGAAAAAATCGAGGCCTATGCCTCCAAATGGATCGACATGGGCACGACCCTCGGCATTTACTGGGGCGTGGGCGACCTTTCGAGCTGCCTCGAACTTCTGGCCGTCGTCTGCGCGGGCTCATTTTTCGCGGCCACCGGCACCCTGACCATCGGCGAATTCCTGGCATTTATCGCCTACACCCAGAATCTGACCGGCCCGGTCCGGAGTCTCGGCCGCACGCTGTCGGAGTTTTCAAAATCCACCGTTTCCGTGGAACGGCTTTCCGAGGTCTTAAACGCGGAGGAAGAGCCGGAGGAGCCGAATGCCCTGAAACCGGATCTTTCCGGCGACATCGTATTTTCGCACGTCACTTTTTCCTATGGGGAAAATGAAATTCTGCATGACCTTTCATTTACGGTGAAAAAGGGAACCGTCTTCGGCATCCTGGGGGCAACGGGCTCGGGAAAATCGACGCTGGTAAGCCTTTTGAACCGTCTCTATCCTCTGCCCCGCGAAAATGGCAGCATTTCCATCGGCGGCGTCGATATCCGCGGCATCGACCGCACGTATCTGCGCCGGAATATCGGCCTGGTGCTGCAGGAGCCCTACCTGTTTTTCGGCACCATCGCCGAGAACATCGCCTACGGCAAGCCCGACGCCACGCGCGAGGAGATCGTGGCCGCCGCGCGCGCCGCCCACGCGCACGAGTTCATCCTGCGGCTGCCGCAGGGCTACGACTCGCTGGTGGGCGAGCGCGGCCAGGGCTTGTCGGGCGGCGAGCGCCAGCGCATC
>DCDB01000307.1 GCA_002316215.1 Lachnospiraceae bacterium UBA1066
CCCGGGCACGGCGTCCGGGAGCCCGCCATCCACGGGCGGAACGAACACGGCGTCCGGGAGCCCGCTATCCACGGGTGGAGCGGGCACGTCGTCCGGGAGCCCGCCATCCATGGGCGGAACGGACACGTCGTCCGGGAGCCCGCCGACTGGAGGCGGAGAAGGCACAGAAGCCGGAGAAGACGCGGTTTTCCCGTTTGAAGACGGGGAAGACCTTATGCGTACGAACTTTTATGCGGCAGCGTTTGGATCCGACGGGACAGTGCTGGGGATCGACAACGACGGGCAGACGCCATTTTCCTCAGACAGCCTTACGGACTTTGCAAAGAAGCTGATCGCCGGAGGCAGGACATCCGGCACAAGCGGCGACTATCTCTACAAAATTGCAGCTGAAAATGACGTAACTCTGGTTGTCCTTTACGATGATTCAGCCGTCAGGGGGAGCGCTGTGACGCTTCTGCGTTATACGCTGGTTTTCGGTGCCATTTTTCTTGCCGTACTCGGCATATTGACGTGGCTTCTGGCCGGCCGGCTGATAAAGCCTCTTGAGGAAAATGACCGGAAGCAGCGGCAGTTCATTTCCGATGCCGGTCATGAACTTAAGACGCCGGTGACAGTCATAGAAGCCAACGCCGAGATGCTGGAACGCGATCAGGGATCAAGCAAGTGGCTCGATAATATCTCTTACGAAACCAAGCGCATGGGAACGCTGGTGCAGCAGCTTCTTACGCTGACGCGTGCGGAAAATGCGCCGTCTGCCATGACCCGCTGCAATCTTTCACACCTCGTGACCGGCGCAGCGCTGCCCTTTGAAAGCATGGCCTTTGAGAAAGGACTGGCAATTGACTGCAGTACCGGTGAAAAGATTTTTATTTACGGAGATGAAAATGAACTGATGCAGCTGGTGTCCATCCTGCTCGATAATGCGATAGCCCATTCTTCCGGCAGAGGCGGTTCGGTGAAGGTATGCGTTACGAGCGGCAGGAAAGAGGCTGTCCTTTCGGTCTCGAATACCGGCCCGGCCATCCCTGAACCTGAGAAGGAAAGAATATTCGAACGTTTTTATCGCGGCGGAAATGAAGCCGGCGGGCAGGAAAAACCTGCCGGTCAGGAACTGGTCGGCGGGCAGGAAATAACGCATACCGGTCAGAAGCTGGTCGGCGGGCAGGAGCTGGAGGGCGGTCAGGAAATAACGCATACCGGTCAGGAGCTGGTCGGCGTGCAGGAAAAACCTGCCGGTCAGGAGCTGGTCGGCGGGCAGGAAATGCACTGCGGGCTTGGCCTGGCTATCGCCAGGGCTATTGCGGAAAAGCATAAGGGAAAAATCAGCGTCACTTCCGAAGGCGGAATCAATACATTTTCCGTGATATTCCCTCTGGCTAAAAAAACGGACTGAGGACCGCGATCACAAAACTTTACAGAGTGCAGCGACTTCAATAACGCGGCAGAAGGCAGCGATTTTCATAATTTACTGATTTCGGAGGTTTCGCCTTTTTCATAAACCATGTGACTTTACCGACTTCAATCTTTCTTACATATTCATATGCTACGATACAGACAAAAATGTAAAGTCCGGAAACTTCCTGCCTGCGGAAAATCTCATGACAGAAAATTTAAATAACAGGATGAAATTCTGTCTGAGATTTTTATGCGCGGAAATTTACCGTGTCTGTACACGAAACAAAACATGTAAGGAGGTTTGAAAATGAAAAGATTAAAAAGCGCGGCTGCAGCGGCGGTAAGTATACTGTTGGCATTTTCGCTGGCAGCCTGCGGAACTTCCGGAACGACAGCATCCGGAACAGCAGCATCCGGAACAACTTCCGGCACGGAGGCATCGGGGACATCCGGTATATCCTCCTCTTCTCAGACGACGTCTTCGGGCGGAACTTATACGGAAGATACGAAGGCTCTGACGCTTGACAATACCGCCTGGCAGTACGACAGCACAAATGATGTTTACTGGCAGATCGGTCTTGGCTACTGTTCGACGCCGGCTACAACGGATTATGAGACGATGGGCATTTATGTGCCGGGGAAATATTTCACCGGAAAGGTCAATTCCGACGGGACGACTTATACCTGCACCATAAATTCGGCAGGAACCGTCGGTGACTATACGGCTTCGACCGCGCCGATCGTATTTCCGGTCAATACGGCGGGCTATTCGGCCCAGAATGCACCGTCCTCTTATGATTACAGCAGCATTTCCGAGTATCTTTCAGCGGGCCTCATTTACTGCTACGCGGGGATGCGCGGACGCGATAACGGGTATGACAGCTCCAATAATCTGATCTACAGCGGCGGTGCGCCCTGGGGAGTTACGGATCTGAAGGCTGCCGTGCGCTATTATCGTTTCAACTCGGGAAATCTGCCGGGCGACAGTGAAAAGGTATTTACGTTCGGCCACAGCGGCGGCGGTGCGCAGAGCTCGCTTATGGGAGCAACCGGTGACAGTGAGCTCTATACGCCGTATCTTGAATCCATCGGCGCGGCCATGACAGACGCTTCGGGAAATAAGATAAGCGATGCCATTTACGGCGCGATGTGCTGGTGCCCTATTACGAGCCTCGACGAAGCGGATGAAGCTTATGAATGGAACATGGGACAGTACGAGACGAGCGGAACGCGGGCGGACGGGACATTTACCGCGCAGCTTTCCAAGGATCTTGCGGCTGCTTACGCTGATTACATCAATAAACTCGGACTCAAAGACGCAAGCGGAAATGTACTGACACTCGATAAGACGGACAGCGGAGTCTACGCGGCCGGCAGCTATTATAATTATCTGATGGGCGTGGTCGAGACCTCGCTTAATAATTTCCTGTCCGATACGACGTTCCCCTATACGGAAAATTCGCAGACCATGGCATCCGGAAACTTCGGCGGCGGAGGAGCGCCGTCCGGCGCGACCGGAAGCGGGACGAGCGGCATGCCTTCGGATATGTCCGGGATGACCGGCGGCCCGTCCGGCGCGACCGGAAGCG
>DCDB01000314.1 GCA_002316215.1 Lachnospiraceae bacterium UBA1066
CAGGATTATAAAAATGAAACATGCTAAAGTTATTGCCTTTGCTGGGTTAGATGGATCTGGGAAATCAACTCAGATAGAAGCTATTAAGAGGATACTGGAAACTCAAGGATATAAAGTAAAAATACAGCAACATTTTACCTCTCCTATCGGAGAAAAATGTAGGGAAATAATCCAACTGTCTAAAGACCCACACATTAGGGCTCTAACATTTGCGTTAGATGAGTATGCCCAAAAGTTAAATAATCTAGAAGACTCAGACTATGATGTCATATTGTGTGATAGAAGTCATTACTGCGCTTACGCATATTCAGGGGCGCAAGGCATTAAAGTTGATTGGATAAACGTATTATATGAACATTCACAAAAATATGACTTGTGTATTTATTTAGATATAACGCTAAATACATCTTATAAGCATAAAGGTTTTGACTCAATTAGTCCGAACTTATCGGTGCAACAATTTGAAAAAGTAAGGGATAACTATTTAAGTTTAGTTGACATGGGCAAATTAGTTAAGGTTAATGCTGAACAAGAATTTACAATAGTTACCGAAGAAATTAACTCATTAGTGATGGGAGCCATAAAATGAAGCAAATAAATGTATTAGGGCTTATTTCCATAGATACATTACAATTTGAGAATTACACATCTTACCTGGGAGGAGGTGCGTTTGCAACCGCATGGATTGCTTCATTGTGGAGCGTTCAGGCAAAGCTGTATAGTATTTCATGCGAGAAAGAGTATGATGCAATTATTAATAACAACACATCATGGAATGCTGATTCTTTTTCACACGTATCTTTAACGAAAAACAAACCGATGACAAGATTTGAAATATCGCAAATTGACGGGGATTATTCATACAAAATTTTTAATATGTATGATTCAAAGATTGAATTAGAACAATTTTTAAGTGAAACTACAATAGGCCAATATATAAAATTACCAGCTAAAAATTTTTGGAAATTGTCTGACCCAATATGTACGGCATCACTTAACCCTCAAGGGGGATTCGATTTGTTTGAATTTACTTCCAAATTGCATACAGACGGTTTTATTTTTTTGAACAAGAAGGAACTGTTAACCAGTTCACAGTTAGATTTGGCTTCTACATTAAAATACATTGAAACTAAGCACCAGTCTTTTGTTATCACATTAGGTGAGGAAGGTGCTATTTGTTATGATGCACAGTCTTCTAAATGGTGCTATAGTCCGAGTATACAAACATTAAATTACAAGAGTACGTTAGGATGTGGTGATGCATTTGCTGGGGGATTTTTAGCTGCTAAAGCTAAAGGTTATTCCGTTTCGGACTGTATGTTCTACGGAACAATTTCTGCATATTTGTTAACATATTCACCAAGTAATATGCCCACACTTTGGTTGGATCATAATGGGGGATATGAATATTTAGTATGGGGACTAAAAGACGCGATTAGGTATTTCGAGACTGCTAATGATTTAGTAAACTTCTTGCTAACGCAAGATGCTAAAAATGTTACGTTAAACCATAGTCTTAATTTGTCAATCGAATTTGATTGGAAATTACATCAAGCATAGGACGTGATAGATGTGAAACAGATTTATATAACATATTGTAGCAAGATGAAAGTTAAATATGAGGATGATGCATTTATGTATTTGCCATCTGAATTATATAATAGTCCACGAGTGCAAAAGTTTATCATTTACTGTAAACAATACAATTACACTTGGGCTATTTTTTCGGATTGCTATGGGTTAGTCTTTTCAAATGAAAAAATCAGATGGTACGACAAAAGCCCCGATTGTGTAACGAATAGAGAATATGAGAGTTTATTATACATGACTCTTAAAAAACTAACTGATTATGATGTAATTTTTTTCTATTATAATTTAGATACCTATCATCTTCTTTATGAAAACCTTATAAATGATTTGAAACGGTTTAAAAACATTGTACTTTTAGATAAATTAGAGGCGTCTGATGAACAAGAACATAAATAAGCTTACATTATCTGGATTAGTAATAGCATTATATATAGTATTTATGTATTTTACTCAGTTTATATCTTTCGGTCAATATCAAGTACGTTTAGTAACAGGATTGTATGGGCTTGTATATGAATTTCCCTTTTTATGTGTTCCTCTAGGAATAGCCAATATGCTGTCAAACATTCTATTTGCAGGAGATATTGTAAATGGATTGTTTGGTTTTTTAGCAAGTTTAGCTACAACAGAAGCTATTTGCTTACTTAGTGTCTGCTCTGTAGGTCGGTCCCAGAGGTCAAATGCAGGGTTATGCAGGTGATACATCCATAAAGCCGCCAACACCTGGGATCCTCCTGCGGCTACACGGTTATCCCGCGATATCCTCCCCGTCATCCTCGAATAGGGCGAAATAGTCGGAAGGTTCTTCGGATTCGTTGACAAAGTAAAAAATAAAAAAAGAAATGTAAGCGTCAAACCATGCGCCTAGAATAATTGTACCATATGTGTCATACTCTAAAAAACTTAAAAAACTAGTAGTTTTTTAGAGGAGGTATCTACAATGGATCAAACGACTCACGAAGTACGCTTGGAGCAATGGAAGGAAGTTGTCCTTCGATGTCAGAAGCGCCCTGACGGGATGAGCGCAAGACAATGGCTGAAAGACAACGATGTGCGCGAAAAGAAGTACTATTACTGGCTGCGCAGGATCAGGAAATCCGCCTACGAGCAGTCGGTGCAAAGCGGATCCCTTCCTGCCGTCCGTCAGGACAGCGGTGTTGCATTTGCTGAGTTTCCTGTCCCCGCACAGGATAAAGAGGGAAGCGGCAGTGCGGATGGGGCTTTCCATCCGTCTGCGGTTATCCGTTCGGCATCCCTGACGGTTTCCATTGCCAACGATGTCTCGGACGGCCTCCTTTCAAGGCTGCTTGAGGAAATGCGCCATGCTTGAGGATGCTGCAGGTATCCGCCGGGTCGTCCTTGCGTGCGGGACCGTTGACCTCAGGAAAGGCGTGGATGGACTTTCAATGATTATCGGCGATAAATATGGCCAGAATCCGTTTGAGAAAGGCACACTTTTCCTGTTCTGCGGGAAGCGCTCCGACCGGTGCAAGGGCCTGCTGTGGATGGGAACAGGATTCCTGCTGTTATACAAAAGATTCGAGAACGGCAGGCTTTCCTGGCCGAGAACCACACAGGAGGCAGCCGAGCTCACAGAAGAGCAGTTCAATTACCTGATGCTCGGGCTGAACCCCCTGGATCCGAGAATCAAGGAAGTCAGCCCCGGGAAAAACTATTGATGTTTGTGCAAAACAGAGAAAATTTTTTTCTGTTTTTTCACATATTCCATGCCGCCTCCGGCATGGATAAGGCGCCGGCAGATGGCTGCCATGGCTCCTCCGGGCCATCCGGCGATGCCGCCTGGACCTTGAAAACCCTATATTTCCAGACACGTTGAATGCAGGGGTGGAGCATCTGGGACAGCGGCAGAATGACGGTTCCCTGAATGCCCCGGGCTGGCTGTTTCCGGCATTATCCGCTATAATGGAAGCAGTGGAAAGGAAACAGCCGGCATGGATAACAGGCATACGCGTGAAGAACTGAACAGCTGCAGCCGTGAGGAGCTGTTCACATTTGTCCTCGTAATGCAGGGGCAGCTTGACGCACTCAATGAAAACGTCGAAAGGCTGATCGAGCAGGTCCGCATCGCAAATTCCTACCGTTTTGGCAGGCACAGCGAGAAGCTGGACTCCATCGACGGCCAGCTCTCGTTCTTCGATGAGGCCGAGGCCTGCAGCGATACTTCTGCCGCGGAGCCGGACCCGGAAGACGCCCTCCCGCCAAAACACAGCCACAAGAAGAAAGGCCAGCGGGACATCGACCTGAGGGATTTCCCTGAAGAAAAAATCCCTCCGCACAGAGTGGCAGAAGAAAAGCTGGATGCCTTCTATGGGAAGGGCAACTGGCGCCGCATACCGGACGAGACCTACAAAAGGCTCCGCCATGAGCCGGAAGCATGGAAGGTCGAGGTGCATACCGTGGAGGTCTACATAGGGACCGGCGGCGACCATCAGGATGAATTCCTGCGCGGCGACAGGCCGAAGGGCCTCCTCAGGAACAGCATCGTTACCCCGTCGTTCCTCGCGTCGATCCTGAACGTGAAGTACGTGAACTCTTCCGCCCTGGACAGGATCGAGCAGGAGTTCCGGCGGAACGGCGTAAGCATTTCCAGGCAGACGATGTCAAACTGGATCGTCCTGTGTTCCGGAAAATATTTCGCCCCGCTTGTCGGGCGGATGAAGCAGGAGCTCCTGAAGCTCCACGTCACGCAGGCGGACGAAACGCCGACGCTGGTGATCGGTGACAGCGACCGTCCGAACAGCAGGTGCTACATGTGGGTTCACCGTTCCGGCGAGTTCTATGCGGACCGGCCGATCGTGATTTATGAGTACCAGAAAGGCCGGGACCACACAATCCCGCTGGAGTTCTACAAGGATTACAAAGGCATCCTGGTAACCGACGGCCTCCAGCAATACCACATGATAGACAGGCTGCTGCCGGACGTGACGAATTCAAATTGCTGGGCACATTGCCGTAGGATTTTTGCCGATGTCGTGAAGGCTGCCGACAAGAAGGATCCCAAGGCAGTCAGGCAGTCGGTCGCATATCAGGCACTGAAGAAGATCGCCGTGTTCTACAATGCGGATACCGAACTGAAGGGGCTTGCGCCAGCTGAGCGGCTTCAAAAGCGGCGGGAAAAGATCCAGCCGCTGGTTGAGGATTTCTTTGCGTGGGCGAAGATGCAGGCTGCAGGATGCTCCGTCCCGCCGAAAGGCAAGACGGGACAGGGCCTGAATTACGCCATCAACCAGGAAGCATATTTAAAGGTCTTCCTTACCGATGGGGATGTCCCGATTGATAACTCGGCAAGCTTATACGCAGGATATTTTTATCCTCATCTTTTGCCAAATATAGCATAAATCAAGACATGTTTCAATAAAAGATGTGGATAACAATCAGCCTCATCCTTGATAATGGAATCATCAAATTTATGGAGGTGATTCCACATGGAACAATACGACAAAAATGTAACTGTCATCCTTGAATTTCTTGTTGCAGAGAACTTCAGTGCATCTGTGATAAGTCTGCATCGGCTTTGCTATAAGGCATTGCGAAAACATCTGACTGAAGAAAAAATATTTTATTCTTCGGACGCCGCATATCAATGGATTGATGACAACAAAACTTCCTGGAACTATCGACAACATACCGGCTGGAAGCATTGTGTTGACCAGCTGGAAGATGTATATAACAACGGGCTCATATCACCTAATAACTTGGGAGCAAGGGGCTTCGCCTACTGCCTGCTGTCAGAAACATTGAAAGCTGAACTGGATGATTTTCTGAACAACGGATTGGTCAATCCTGATGATGATCGTTACCGTATCTCATGTGCAAGGTTTTTATTGTATCTGCAAAACAAGAGATGCCAAAGCATTAGCCAACTTGATTATTCTGTGCTGCTGAGTTTCCACAAGGATGATTACCATAAATCCTCCATCTCCAAAGATGTTTATGAAAATTTGATACGGGTGTTTTTAAGGTACAGTTCCGACCAGGGAAGATGCTCTCTGGGTTTTTCGCTTGCCCTTAACAAACTGTTAATTCATCAGATAGTGGAGATTTCTGATGCCGAATTGTCGGGGGCAAACCAAGCTGTATTGCCGGTTATTTCCTGGTCGATTATAGAGAGTTTCCTTAAGGAATTGACTAATGCCCGGTATAAGAAAACCGTCCTTAAAAGTACAAAACATAT
>DCDB01000046.1 GCA_002316215.1 Lachnospiraceae bacterium UBA1066
GTTTCATTTGAAACCGCCTGATCTTTAGTCCCGCCAGAATATTGAAACGCTCCTACTTTGAAAGATCCGCCCCCGAAAAGCCCAGCGGCATGATTTCCTTCAGCTTGTAAACCTTGTAATCCGTCGTACTCTTCGCAAGTATGATCTCAAATGTTTCCGGGTCGCAGAATTCCATCATCACCTGCCTGCAGACTCCGCATGGCGGACAATAATCCGTGACGACTCCTTCGCGTCCGCCGACGATACAGATTGCCTTAAAATCGCGGACGCCTTCCGACACGGCTTTGAAAAAAGCCGTCCGCTCCGCGCAGATCGTCGGGGTAAAGGAAGCATTTTCAATGTTGCAGCCGGTAAAAATCCGTCCGTCCGCGGAAAGCAGCGCTGCTCCCACATGGAAATGGCTGTAAGGCACATAGGAAAATGAAAGCATGCCGAAAGCCTTCCGGATCATCTCTTCATGAGAGCTGCTCTCACTGCACCGCGCTGCTTCGTCGCCGCGGGGACTGTCCCCACGATGCTGCATTGCTTCGTCACCACAGGGACTATCCCCATGATACTGTTCTGCCTCGGCACAGTCCGAACTGTCCCCACGATGCTGTTCCGCCATGTTTATGCCTCCGTCTGCTTTGCAAGCTTTACGATGCGGCTCGTTCCGAGGCGATCCGCGCCGAGGCGCAGGAATTCTTCCGCATCCTCAAGCGACTTGATGCCGCCGGCTGCCTTAATTTTTACATTCTCGCCGACATGCTCTTTAAAAAGCTTCACATCTTCGAAGGTGGCTCCTCCTGTCGAAAAACCGGTCGAGGTCTTGATATAATCCGCTCCGGCCGCCGTGACAGCCTCGCACATATGTATTTTTTCTTCTTCTGTAAGCTGGCATGCCTCGATAATAACCTTCAGGATGTTTTTTCCGCAGGCCGCTTTGAGCGTCGCGATCTCAGCCTGTACATCTGCAAAGCGTCCGTCCTTCACCCATCCGAGGTTGATAACCATATCGATTTCAGAGGCTCCGTTTCCGATGGCATTCACCGCTTCAAAAACCTTCGCTGCCGTCGTCGTGTAACCGTTCGGGAAGCCGATGACGGTGCATACCGTCATTCTGTCCCCGACATATTCTTTTGCCTGTTTTACATAAGAGGCGGGAATACACACCGAGGCCGTCCGATACCTGATCGCATCATCACAAAGCTCACGGATATCTTCCCAGGTTGCTGTCGTCTTAAGTTCCGTGTGATCCACATGTCTTAAAATTTCACTGACATCCATCTTTAATCCTCCTCCAAATAAGCTCAGATCTGCATCTCCAATGCCAGCTCCATCATTTTTCCGAATCCCACCTGACGTTCTTCGGCGCTTAAGGATTCTCCTGTCAGGACGTTGTCAGAAATCGTAAACATCGCAAGGGCATTCTTGCCGCAGCGCGCAGCGTTCATATAAAGCGCCGCTGCTTCCATCTCAAGGCAGATAATTCCCATCTTCTGCCATTCCTTATAGGAATCCGGATCATCATTATAGAAAGCATCCTCTGAGAGAATATTTCCGACGACGGTCTTTGACCCGAGTCGTTCTGCAGTTTTCACCGCCTTATAAAGGAGTTCCCAGGAAGCAATCGGTGCAAAGGTTCCCTTCAGGTTATACATTTCCGCCCAGGCGGACGTCGTGCTTGCGCCTTCGGCAAGGACAATATCCATAACCTTCACGTCTTCACGGATCGACCCTGCCGAACCGATGCGGATCAGATTATCGACATCGTAAAAATTGAAAAGTTCATAGGAATAAATACCGATGGAAGGCATACCCATCCCTGTGCCCATAACGGAAATTTCCTTGCCTTTATACATGCCGGTAAAACCGAGGATATTGCGTACGGAAGTCACCTGCTTTGCATCGTTAAGATAATTATCCGCAATATATTTCGCGCGCAGAGGATCTCCTGGCAGAAGCACTGTTTTTGCAAAGTCACCCTTCAGAGCCCCGATATGCGGTGTCGGCGTATTTCCTGATTTTTTCAAAATCTCACTCATTTTCATCTTCCTCCATTAAATTTTTAATTGCCTTAACAGCGACGCGGATACCTGCATCCGTATCGTGGACGACCGGATTATCATAGCCTTTTTTTGCACGTTCCTGGTTAGCCAGCACGACGAATACCGAACCGACGCGGACACGCAGAAAGCTGCCGGCGATAAAGAGTGCGGCGCTCTCCATTTCAGAAGCGAGACAGCCCATGCGGAGCCAGGCTTCCCACTTATTAGTAAGTTCGTAAGAAACCGGCATAATCTCGGGATTGTGCTGTCCGTAGAAAGCGTCCTTGCATTCTACGACGCCGACATGGCAGTGCTGATGAAGCTCTCTTCCTGCAAGCGCCAGTGCATTCACAATATTAAAATCTGCAACCGCCGGATACTCGATCGGTGCATATTCCTTACTGGTGCCTTCCATGCGGACAGCTCCCGAAGCAATAACCAGATCGCCGCTTTTTACATCCAGCTGCATGCCGCCGCAGGTGCCGATCCGGATAAAAGTCTTTGCCCCGCATTTCACAAGTTCCTCGAGAGCAATGGAGGCGGAAGGGCCTCCGATACCGGTGGATGTGACGGAAACTTTCTTTCCGTCCAGCGTTCCCGTGTAAGTCGTAAATTCGCGGTTGTCCGCGACTAATTCTGCATTTTCAAAATATTTAGCGATTTTCGCACAGCGTTTCGGGTCGCCGGGAAGTATAACGTATTCGCCCACTTCCCCCGGAGCCACCTGGATATGGTATTGTTTTCTGGGATCTGTTGAATAATTAATCATAATGTGCCGTTCCTTTCTGGTTTTGCATGCCTTCGTTTAAACTTTTCCCACACTTCTTTTGATATTTCCGTTTTACCTTGCACCCTTCTCATACGGCACGCCGCTGGCTTTAGGAGCTGCGCTTTTTCCGACGAAGAGAATCAGTATAATGATGGTCAGGACATACGGCAGCATGCTGAGGATTTCAGCCGGGACGGCAAAGCTTCCGCCGCCTAAGAGAACAGTAAGGGCCTGAGCCGCTCCGAAAAGCAGGCAGGCAAGATATCCGCCCTGCGGCGTCCATTTTCCGAAAATGACGGCCGCGATTGCGATGAAGCCCTGGCCTGCGATAGCCGTCGGACTGAACTGCGTAACAATGGCGAGCGTCACCGCCGCGCCTCCGAAACCTGACAGAACACCGGAAATAATGACGCAGATATAACGGACTTTGTATACGTTGATTCCGAGAGTATCCGCAGCTCCGGGGTGCTCGCCGACGGCACGGATATGGAGTCCCCAGGTCGTCTTGTAGAAAATGAACCACATGGCAACGGCAATGACAAGAGCAATAACCGTCGTCATATCGACATTTAAGTTACTCCAGATTCCAGGAAGGCCGGACGGGAAAAGCTTCGGGATCTTGTTCGTCACAGGCTGGGTCTGAGTCGCGCCTGCAAAAAGGCGGCGCGAAAGGAAAAGAGCAAGCCCGGGACCGATCAGGTTGATGGCTATGCCGGAAACCGTCTGATCCGCTTTTCCGCTCACGGAAGCCGCCGCGTGCAGAAGCCCGAACAGTCCGCCTGCAATGCCTGCGCATAAAAAGCCGAGCCAGGCCGAACCGGAAAAATACCCGACAGCTGCGCCGACGAAGGCTCCGATGGTCATCATGCCTTCAATTCCGATATTGACGACACCGCAGCGTTCCGAAATAACCGAACCTTCGGCCGCAAGTGCAAGAGGCGTCGAATACATCAGCATAATTCCAAGAAAAAGAATGATATTAGACATTTGCCGCTCCTCCTTTCTTTGTTGTTCCGATCTTATCGATTAATTTCGGAAGAATATAGGTCAGTGCGCAGAAGAAAACAATAACACCGATGATAATATTAATGATCTCTGTCGGAACGCCCATCGTGAGCTGAAGCGTCGATCCGCCGTAAAGAAGTCCGCCGAAAAGAAGTCCGGCGAAAATGCAGCCGATCGGAGAGCTCATCGCAATGAAGGCAACTGACAGGCCGTTCAGCCCGTAGCCTTCAAAGTTCGAGAGGGAAGAAATAGCATGCGGCCACTGGCCCGTGATGTAAAACGCCGCGCCTATGCCGCAGAGCGCGCCCGAAATCAGCATGGCCTGGACGATCTGGCGGTTGACATTAATACCCGTAAACTTAGCGGCGTCTTTGTTGAAGCCGACGGCGCGAAGCTCGAAGCCCTTGCGTGTCTTAAAAAGCAGCCAGGAAATGAAAATCGCGGCAATGACGGCGACGATGAAGCCGACATTGACATCCGTCTTCAGGAAGGCACGGCCGAGAAGCGTCTTCATGAGCCCTTCCATTCCCGCTGTTCTTTTCCAGTTGTCAAGAATCGTCGTATAGCCGGATTCAGCGATTTTCTGGCTGCTGCTGCCTAAGCCTGCAAACTGCGGCCGTCCGACAATCCAGTTGGAAAAATAAAGAGCAATCCAGTTGAGCATAATGCTGGTGATAACTTCATTTATCCCGAACCTGGCTTTAAGTAAGCCTACGATTCCTCCGTAAAGAGCACCCGCCGCAGCGCCTGCCAGAATTATGAGCGGGATTTCAATGACAGCCGGAGCCTTGACAAGAATGCCTGTCAGGACGGCGCCGATCGAACCCATGATGAACTGCCCTTCAGCGCCGATATTAAAAAGGCCTGTCTTGATGGCAAAAGCAACGCCTACGCCCGTAAAAATAATCGGCGTGCTCTTAATAAAGACATTCAGGATCTTCTTCGGGCTCCCGAGCATCCCGTAAAGCAGGGTGCCGATGGATTCAAACGGCGGATATCCGGCCGCCGCCATGATGATCATAGCTGTTATAAAGCCGAGGACGATCGCGATGACCGTCAGCATAATCGGTTTTTTAAAAAATGCTTTCGTTTTACTTTCCATTATTTCCGCCTCCTCCCATAAGAAGCCCGATCTGGTTCTGTGTTGCTTCGCCCTGTGCAAAAATACATTTGATCTGTCCGTCATAGATAACGGCGATCCTGTCCGAAAGATTCATAACTTCATCAAGTTCATAGGAAATGAGGAGCACGGCGACGCCCTTGTCGCGCTGTGCCACCAGCATCCGGTGGACATTTTCGATTGCCCCTACGTCAAGGCCCCTGGTGGGCTGGACGGCAATCAGAACCTTCGGGTTATTGGCGATTTCACGGCCGATGATCAGCTTCTGCTGGTTGCCTCCGGATAAGCCTGCCGCCCTCTTCGGCCCGCAGTCCGCCGGACGGATATCATAATCCTTCACCAGCTGTTCGGTAAATTTTTTCATTTTTTCACGGTCGATGCGGCCGTGCGGTGAATATTCTTCCGTGCGGTACTTTTCCAGAATGGCATTCTCATAGCACGAAAACTGCAGAACCAGGCCGTTCTTATGACGGTCCTCCGGTATAGTCACAAGCCCCTCATCCATCGCATGGATCGGCGAAGTATTCTGGATTTCTTTTCCATTTACGGAAATAGTCCCGCTCTCGGCACGGCTTAAATTATTGACTGCCTCCATGAGCTCCTTCTGGCCGTTCCCGTCGATACCGGCAATACCCAGAATCTCGCCGGCATGCACCTGGAGATTCAGGCCTTTGACGGCATCGATCCCCTGATCATTCTTAACGGTAAGGCCTTTAATATCCAGCACTACTTTTCCGGGCTTTGCCGGTGTCTTGTCGACTACAAGCTTTACGGCATGCCCGACCATCATATTGGCGAGCGAATCCTCCGTGCATCCGGCAACCGGCACTGTTCCGATGTACTTTCCGCGGCGGATAATCGTGCAGACATCCGACGATTCCTGGATTTCTTTCAGCTTGTGCGTAATAATGATGACGGTTTTTCCGTCCGCGATAAGATTCTTCATGATTTTGAGAAGATCTTCGATTTCCTGCGGCGTAAGGACAGCTGTCGGTTCATCGAGGATCAGCGTCTCAGCCCCGCGGTACAGAGCCTTCAGAATTTCAACACGCTGCTGCATGCCGACGGAAATATCCGAAATCAGGGCGTCCGGATCAACTTCCAGCCCGTATTTTTTTACAATATCCTGTACATTCTTTTTGGCCTGGTTCATATCGAGGACGATGCCCGCTTTTTTGGTTTCATTTCCCAAAATAATATTCTGCGAGACGGTGAAGTTCTCGACGAGCATGAAATGCTGATGCACCATGCCGA
>DCDB01000224.1 GCA_002316215.1 Lachnospiraceae bacterium UBA1066
ACCACAGAATATCGTCATCCGAAAGGAATGTCTCGCCGTGCGAGCCGTAAGCACCGGATGCGCAAACACACCAGAACCTGTTTACCATTTCCCCGGCTGAAATATTTCCCCAGCTTTGTACGATATTCCCTTCATAGCACATTTCATCAAAAATGCACGGCTTCCCGTACTGCCTGATCAGTCGGCCGGCCATCGAAACCGTTCTTGACTGGGCACAGATGTGCGTGACCGCCCTTCCGGAATAATCATAGGGAATAAGGCAGGAGTGATTGCTCAGCAGATGATGGAAGGGATCATTTTCCCAAATGAAGTTCTCATACGTCTTCCAGTCTTCAGCCGTCCTCGCCTCCATCAGGTCATACTCATTGGCAAGGCTCCACCAGAGCTCCGGAAAAGCGGACAGGCGGCGCAGAAGATAATCCAGAAAAATAAGATTATCCTCCATCGGCATCTTTGAAAAGCCCCAGCAGTCATACGGATGGAACAGAATGAGATCGACTTCAATTCCAAGATTCATGATACGCTTCAGAATATCTTCAAAACGATGCCAAAAGATAAAAGAAGGACGCCGGACATCCCAGACATCCGTCCGCATCATCTCCTCCTGCGGCACTTCTTCCATACCTGCCTTTTTCTCAAAAGCAAAACAGGGCGGATCATTATGGTTGAAATCATAGTGTTTCGGAAAAACGCACATGCGTACTTTATTGAAAGGCGCCCCGGAAAGCGTTTGGATTGTCCGGTCGACGAGAGCCTCCTCCTGATGGGCCAATGCATAAACGGTCGTTCCGAAAGGATAATAGGCGCTTCCGTCTTCATAAGTAAAATGACTGCCTTCCGTTATAACCTTACCGTGCTTCTGTCCGGCAGGCAGGCATTCCGCGCTGCCCTCCGCCGTTACGGCTCCGCTTATTTTATAAGCGCACAGCCCGGCTTTTTCCGGCAGAAAACGAACCTTATAAATACCGTCCCCGTCGTAAAATCCTTTGACCCGTGTTTCCTTCCCTCCGAGAGAAAATACTCCGCTTATATCTGCCTGAGCCTGATTCCCGGTCAGGCAGGGACCTTTAAAGGTCAGTTCGAAAGTCTCATACTGTTGCATGGTTTCGCTCCTTTATAAAAAGATGTTGGTGTCAAAAGTACCTTTTGGCGCCTTTGATTAAACATGATGCGGTTGCAAAAGTACCTTTTGGTACCTTTGATGCCTCAGACTTCCCGGATCATCCGCGGTTTGTACCGATTGCATGAAATTCAGCTTATTTCTGCTGCAGTAATTTCGGATTCAGCATAAAAAGCACGGTCTCTGCCTTCGATAAAGGCATCCTCCGTGATGCGGAAGCTGCCGGTAAGCAGGATCTCATCCGAGGAGGTGCCGACCATTACATCAATCCGGCCCGCCTCAATCTTCCACCTGTAATCCTCATCCAAAAATGCCAGCTGGCTCATGCCGAGCCGAAAATTCACTTTCTTCTCTTCACCGGGCTCAAGCTCAACTCTCGCAAAACCGGCAAGCTCCATTGCCGGACGCACTTCACTGGCATAAACGTCCCGTATATAAAGCTGAGCCGTTTCGCAGCCTTTTACTTTCCCTGTATTCGCAAGCTTAAAGGAAATATCAACGCAGGAACCGGGAAGAATTTCTTTTCCGGAAAGCGCCAGATCCGAATAGAAAAATGACGTATAGGAAAGTCCCGTTCCAAAGAAATACCGCGGCGTATGCGGCATATCAACGTAATTGGCAAATCCGATGCTCTCTCCCTGATGGTAGGATGAACCATTCGGATGGTTGTAATAAATCGGAATCTGCCCGGCATTGTATGCGACGGAAAGAGGCATCTTCCCACTCGGATTCACCTGCCCCGTCAATATATGCGTAACAGCTTCCGCCCCGGCCTCTGAGGGATTCCAGGCTTCCAGAATCGCATCCAGATATTGATCCGCCGCATCACTTGAAATCGGCCGTCCGTTAAAATGAACTCCGACGAGAGGCTTCCCGAATCCGGCAGCCCGGCGTATAAATTCATCCTGGCACGGCGGAAGATTGATGTCCGTCCCATCGACGCCTTCACCCATCGAAGCCACCGAGCAGGAACCGTGCTTTCCGCCCAGCGTCAGAACAGCAATATCCGCTTCCTGCACCGCCTTCAGCGCTTCCTCAAAATGAGAATCATCTGCGCCCGCAATCGGATAGCCATAAGAATAAATGATCTCGCAGTCCGGAAACTCTGACTTCATTTCCTCCAAAAGGCTCCGGCATTCCGGTTTGATATGACGTACGACCTGTTCAAACTTCTCACTTTCATCTGATTCAATCGGCGTCCCCGGCACATACTTCACCTTCTCCGAATTTCCGCCCGCCGCTTCGCCGATCCCGGCCAGGGAATTTGCGGCCGCTTTGGTCGCCTCTTCCATAGAAACATGCGTATAACCGCCGAAGAAGGCTGACGGTTTATCGGCATGACAGCCGATCAGGGCAATTTTCCTGACGTTTTTCTTAATCGGCAATACGCCGTTATTCTTCAGAAGCACCAGAGATTCCTCTGCGGATTTCAGAATCAGTTTCCGGTCCTCCGCACAGAAAAATTCTCTTTTCAGCTCATCCCCGTCCAGCGCATACGGATTTTCAAAAAGACCCATGCGAAATTTTGCCGTCAGGATACGCCGTACCGCCCGGTCAAGAACACGGATGTCCCTCTTTCCGTTTCGGAACTCTGCTTCCAGTCCGGCATTAAAAGTTTCAGGCATCGGCATTTCATTGTCCAGGCCGGCCGCCATAGCATGAAAGCCCGCCTCTTCCATTGTCTCATATTGCTTCTGAACCTTGTGGGCATTGGACGCTGCGCTGTAGTCCCCGACAACTGCTCCCTCAAAGCCCATCTCCTCACGAAGCAGCCGCGTCAGCAGTTCTTTAGAAGTCGAAGCCGGCTCGCCGTCAAAAGAATCATAGCAGGGCATGACGCCCTTAAGGCCCGCCTCTTTTATAGCCGCCTGAAAAGGCTTTCCGTAGATTTCCTCAAGAAGACGACGCGGCGTATAGCTGGCCGCTCCGTGGATACCGCCCATCGAATTGTGGAAGCCGAGGAAATGCTTGGCCACGGATTCACACCGCCGACCCTGCAGTGTCCCTTCCTGTACGCCTTCGGTAAATGCCGCGCCCATGGCTGCGGCCAGCGTCGGATCCTCTCCATACGTTTCTCCCTGCCTTCCCATGCGGGAATCCCTGGAAATATCCAGAACAGGTGCCAGGACGTGCGTAATGCCGAGCGCCCTCTCCTGTCTGGCCGCAATCCGGGCCAGCTGTTTCTCCAGTTGCGGATCCCAGGACGATGCCCTT
Source organism: Lachnospiraceae bacterium UBA1066 (assembly GCA_002316215.1). Taxonomy (GTDB): domain Bacteria; phylum Bacillota; class Clostridia; order Lachnospirales; family Lachnospiraceae; genus Chordicoccus. Next base: position 3,335 of record DCDB01000224.1, read on the forward strand.
CCGGTTCCGGAGGGGAAGCTCGCCGCTCCCTGAAGGAAGGCGCCGCACAGGCCTTCCATATGGAAAATCGCCGGAATGTGATGCGGGCTTTTCTCTATCGCCATCTTCTGGAATTTTTTCTGAAATGCGACCGCCTCTTCCAATGTACCAAGGCTCCGCATAAAAAGCGTGCTGATCTCCCCGATCCCGTTTTTACAGATGGCTTCAACAGCTTCCATTTTACCAGGCATCGCAAAGACGCAGCGCACCTGACCCATTTTCTCTTCCAATGTCAATTTTGACAGAAGATCTTCCGCCCGCTCTTCCGCGGAGACCTTAACATTTTCATATTTTTCCATGTTTGTTCTCTCTTCCAAATAATTTAAAAACCAGTCCCGGATATCAACATAACTGCTGGCAGCTGTGATACTCCGGATTGCTGCAGCTCTTTGCATTTTACGCAGCCTTATATCTTTCTGTCCGGCGCCCGGGAAACTTCCCGTAAAAAGACTCCTCAAAAGAGATGATACGACATGCTGCAGGCGTACACCGCATCACTCCACAATAACACGGACACGATCCAGATTCTTGCACTGCACGAAAATATCCTTTTCGTATCCTTTCCTGCAGCTCTTAACCTTTATGACCGGAAAATAAGTACCCGGTTTCTCAAATTTGTGTTCCGCCCTGACATTCACGGTTTCCGAATCGCCGCTTCGGTTCAGCTCGCATCCGGATGAAAAATCATTTGTTTTTTCAAAGTCCCACGCCGCTTCCGTCACGCTATCCTCTTCATAAGGCACTTCAATATCGGCCGAAAAATGAACTTCTTCCCCTGTCTTTACCGTCACGCATTTCCTGCCGTTCACACAGGCCTTCACAACAGGCTGAAGCCCGCCGCGGTCCTTTGCATTTTCCGGAACTTCGATCTGCCCGTCATTTAAGACATAATTCGTCGTCGCCCGCGGAGCAATCCCTTTTTCACACCAGGCCGCGACATCGAGCAGCGCCTGATGCAGGATGCCAAGGTAGTCAATCTGATGCTGCGGATCGTCAAGGTATCCGGCCCGGTCATCATGGATACAGTTGTCGTTGTAATAGAGACGGAAACAGGAATCCTCCCCGCCGTCCTTTTCCCTGCGCACGGCCTTCCGGTACCAGTCCCCGTGCCAGGCGAGAGCGCTTTCATCAAGGATGCTGCAGACGGCGATGACCTTGCCGTTGATCTTCCCGCAGGGCACCGAACCGCCCGCACTCATTGCGATCCCGGGAGCCAGCAGAAAAGGCAGCTGCGGATAGAGCGGCCTGCCGTCTTTGTCCCTGAACTGATCATAGACCGTATAACTTTCATCCGGCACCTGATGGCGTTCAAAGGTCTGCATAGCAAGATAATCGCTGTTGTCGATGACAATCGTATCACCGACAGCCAGGCCTTCCAGCGCATTTCCCTCATTGCTTCCGTCAAAAGCGCTGCTGACCGTGATGACGCTGTCTTCGATTTTATCGATCGGCATCTCTTTTCCCACAGCCTTTCCGTTCATAACACGGATGCGGCAGTGGAAGATATAGCTGCCTTCCGGAGGCATTTCAGCGATTCTTACCCTCGGTGTATCCTGGCTTCCGATCATCGTATTGATCCAGCTGTTATCTACGCTTGTATGCTGCTCGTCCGCCTTCTTTTCAGGCTTGATCAGCTCCGTAACGACCGTCTTGAACTTCACCCGGTCACGGGATTCCGAACTGTCCGGATCGGCGCCGGCGAAGCCGGGCTTAATCCAGAAATCAGTAAAATAATCCGGAAAAATTTTATAAATGCTCGGCGCCAGGACCATCAGGGCCCCGTCCCCCATCGTCGG
>DCDB01000352.1 GCA_002316215.1 Lachnospiraceae bacterium UBA1066
AACGCTGTCCATGGTGACGGTTTGTTATAGGAACTTAAGAAATTTTTTATATTATAAAGAGGTGAAAGAAATGAAGGAAGGCATCCATCCGAATTATTATCAGGCAACCGTAACCTGCAACTGCGGGAATACGTTTACCGTAGGCTCTACAAAAAAGGAAATCCACGTTGAGACATGTTCCAAATGCCATCCGTTCTATACCGGCCAGCAGAAGACTGCAAAGGCCCGTGGACGTATTGAGGCATTCAATAAGAAGTACAACATGAACACCGAAGAGAATGTCAAGGCTGATTCTTCGGATAAATAGTATTGGCATGTCATGAAAGAGACGGGGCACAAGTGCGCCGTCTCTTATTATGTCTATGGATTGTTTTTTGAAGAATGCAGATTGTTTTCTTGAAGAATACAGATCTTATTCAGAAGGAGAGAAATTGCAGAAGTCATCCAATATCGGCGGACAGGCGGTTATGGAAGGTATCATGATGCGCAACAAAGATCGCTATTCGGTTGCCGTCCGCAAACCGGATAAAACGATTGAAATTAAAACGGCGCCGTATAAAAGCGTTTTTCCTTCCGGCCGGGTGGCCGGGCTTCCGATTATCCGCGGTGTTATTGCATTTATAGATTCGATTGTCGTAGGAACCTCATCGCTTATGTGGTCGGCGGAATTTGCAGGCGAAGACGCTCCTTCCGAAACAGGCGGAGACGGTGCGGAAAAAAATTTGAAAGTAACCGGGCAGAATCAGAGCCCTCCGGCATCCGCTAAGAGCCCGGAAACAGTAAAATCAACGGACGGCCGGGATATGGAAACAGCAGTTGAGAGCCGGAAAAAGAGTATGAGCACCGCGGCTTCTGTCGAGGAAAAGGAAGAACGTGAATGGAAAGTCCTGATGACGGTAACGGTTATCATATCCGTTGCTTTTTCCATTGCCCTTTTTGTTGTTCTTCCCTATTTCCTGGCGGGACTTTTCAGGCGGGCGGGAGCTTCGGAGGTTGTGGTTTCTCTGGCCGAGGCTGTTCTTCGGATTGTTATTTTTCTGCTGTATATGTTTCTTATTTCGAGGATGAAGGATATTCAGCGCGTCTTTGCATACCACGGAGCCGAGCATAAATGCATTAATTGCATAGAGAACGGTCTTGACCTTAATGTGGAAAATGTCATGAAGAGTTCCCGTCAGCATAAGCGCTGCGGGACGAGCTTTCTTCTCATTGTAATTGTTATTTCCGTTATTGCTTTCCTTATTCTGGGGCTTTTCGGAATAAAATCGCCGCTTTGGCGGCTGCTTTCGAGGCTGATCCTGATTCCTGTCATAGCGGGGATTTCTTATGAGTTCCTGCGTGTTGCAGGTTCAAGCGACAACAGGCTGGTGTGTACGCTCTCAAAGCCGGGGCTCGCCCTTCAGAAGCTTGTGACGCGGGAACCTTCTGAAGATATGGCAGAGGTAGCGATTGCGGCTGTAAACGCGGTTTTCGACTGGAAGAAATGGCAGGGAAAATGAATTATCATAAGCTTCTTCTTTCCGGGATTACCGCTCTTAAGTCATCGGGTGACGAAGAAGCGGAGAATGATGCCCGGGAGCTTCTGTTCTTTGCCGAGAATCTGGATTTATCTTCCTATGCTTTCAGGATGAATGAAAGTGTTCCTTCCGGCCGTACAGAAGCTTACATGGAGCTGATCCGGCGCAGGTGCAGCCACGAACCGCTTCAGTACATTACGCATACGGCGCATTTTTACGGATATGATTTTTATGTGGATCAAAGCGTTTTGATACCGAGATATGATACGGAAACGCTGGTGAATGCCGTCGAACCTTTCCTTAAGCCGGGAATGCGGCTTCTGGATTTATGTACGGGGAGCGGCTGTATCCTTCTTTCGCTTCTGAAAGAAAAGGAAGGGCTGGGGCTTTTGGGGACAGGAAGCGATATCTCCGGGGCAGCGCTTGTTACGGCTGAGAAAAATGCCGAAAAACTCGGTGTATGCGCAAAATTCATTTTAAGTGATTTATTTGCGAAAATAGACGGGACTTATGATATAATCACTGCAAATCCACCTTATATACGAACGGATGAAAGCGAAGGCCTTGCACAGGAGGTGAGGCTTTATGAACCGCCGATGGCACTTTATGCGGACGGGGACGGACTTTCATTTTACAGGAAAATTATCGGCGGTGCGGTTGGAAGGCTGAAAAGCGGGGGCATCCTGGCTTTTGAGATCGGATGCAGCCAGAAAGAGGAAGTGGTCTTTCTTATGCAGAAAGCAGGATTTGAGACTGTTTCGGTAAGAAAGGATCTGACAGGCCGCGACCGTGTCGTCATTGGAGGTTTAAATGATTGAAAAGCTCGAAAGCATCGAGCGTCGGCAGGAGGAAATCCTGAGTGAACTGGCCTCAGGCGAAATCCAGGGAGATCCGAAGCATATGGCGGATCTCATGAAAGAACAGGCGGAGCTGTCGCCGATCATGGATGTGTATGAGAAGTATAAAGAGGCAAGAAAGACAGAAGAGGACAGCCTTCTTCTCATGAGCGGCGAAGAAGACGGCGAAATGAAAGCGATGCTGAAGGAAGAGTACGCCGCTTCTAAGAAGGAGCAGGAGAGTCTGACGGAAAAACTGAGAATACTGCTCCTTCCTAAGGATCCGAATGATCATCGCAATGTCATAGTGGAAATCCGCGCCGGAGCAGGGGGCGACGAGGCTGCGCTGTTTGCGGCTGAAATCTATCGCATGTACGTAAGGTATGCTGACCGCAGAGGATGGCGGACCGAGATGATTTCTTTAAATGAGAACGGGCTCGGGGGATTCAGGGAATGCACTTTTATGATAAGCGGAGAAGGAGCTTATCTTCGCTTAAAGTATGAAAGCGGCACGCACAGAGTGCAGAGGGTTCCGGAAACCGAAAGCGGCGGACGCATACATACGTCGACTGTGACGGTTGCAGTATTGCCTGAAGCTGAGGAAGTTGATGTTGAAATCGATCCCAAGGACTGCCGTATTGATGTTTTCCGTGCGACAGGCAATGGCGGACAGTGCGTCAATACAACCGATTCCGCAGTCCGTCTGACACATATTCCGACGGGAATCGTTATCTCCTGTCAGGATGAAAAATCCCAGTTGAAAAACCGTGCAAAAGCGATGAAGGTGCTCCGGTCGAAGCTCTTTTTTATGAAATCGCAGGAACAGCAGGATAAAAGATCTGACCTTCGGCGCAGTCAGATTGGGACGGGGGACCGCTCTGAAAAAATCAGGACTTATAATTTTGGTCAGGGACGCGTCACAGACCATCGCATCCACCTGACACTGCACAAAATTGACAGTATATTGGACGGGGATCTCGATGAACTGATTGACAGCCTGACAGCCTATGATCAGGCCCAAAAACTTTCTTCCGAAAATAAGGAGCAAGAGGAAAAATGAAAAAAACATCTTTGATAATCCTGGCAGCAGGAATCGGAAGCCGTTTCGGCGGCGGTATAAAGCAATTGGAGCCTGTGGGGCCGAGCGGAGAAATAATAATGGATTATTCTATCCATGATGCACTTGAAGCCGGTTTTAATAAGGTGGTCTTTATTATCCGGAAAGATCTGGAAGAAGATTTTAAAAAGATTGTCGGAGATAAGATCAGCGCTTTAACTGAGGTTGCTTATGCTTACCAGGAACTGAATGATCTTCCGGAGGGCTTTTCTCTGCCGAAAGGACGCACTAAGCCCTGGGGAACAGGGCAGGCGATCCTTGCTGCAAAGAATGTTATAAATGAACCTTTCGCAGTTGTAAATGCAGATGATTATTACGGCAAAAATGGTTTTATCCGGCTGCATGAGGTACTTTCAGCAGAGGATGGCACAGCGGACGGAGACATTGAGAAGATCTGTATGGCAGGTTTTGGCCTGAAGAACACTCTTTCAGATAATGGCGGTGTTACGCGGGGCATCTGCTTAAAGGATAAGCAGGGAAATCTCACAGGTATAAACGAAACAAAAAATATTATCAAGACGGATTCCGGTACCGGCGCTGCGGCAATGACGGATGACGGACTTGTCCCGATTGATCCGGACAGTCTTGTTTCTATGAATATGTGGGGACTTAAGCCTTCTTTTCTGGGACGGCTGGAGGACGGTTTTAAGGAATTCCTGAAAAATGTTCCGGAGGGAGATCTGACAGCAGAATACCTTCTTCCGACGATTATAGATGCTCAGATCAAGGCGGGCGCCGCGCGCGTCAGCGTTCTTCGTACGGAGGATAAATGGTTCGGAGTTACGTATCAGGAAGACAAGAAGACTGTGAAGGATGCATTTTCCGAGCTTGTGAAGAAGGGTGTGTATCCGTCAC
>DCDB01000026.1 GCA_002316215.1 Lachnospiraceae bacterium UBA1066
CTTTCTCGCTTACGGGTAATCCCGTATGTTCGCCTTCTATTCAGGAAACCGGCGGGTACGTTATAAATCCAATGAAGCTTTATATTGCGAAAAACGGGTAAATTTGTTATTATTTATTAAAGTGGATTTGGTAAAAATGAACAAATTGACCAAAATGTAGGACTTCTTAGACGGCTTTCATCGATCGGTCTGGCAGGGCAGCAGATGAATCGGCCAAAAGGGCAGAATTTTAGAAAAGGCTTGTCTGAATGCAGGCTTAGTAAACTTTTTTACGTTATACAGTGTATGAGTAGAAGACCAGAAATGCACAGTGTATAAGTAGAAGACCAGAAATGCACAGTGTATAAGTAGAAGACCAGAAATGCACGGTGTATGAGTAGAAGGCTTTCGATGCGTCTTGAATGCGAAGAAGGGGAAAAATGCAGCAGAATCTTCAGAAAAATGGAGAACCGGAAAGAAGAATTCAGCAGAATCTTCAGAGGAATGGAGAACCGGAAAGAAGAAGGCAGCAGAATCTTCAGGATAATGGAGAATCGGAAAGAAGAAGGCAATTAAGAAGAAAGAAGGAACGCGAGCGTCAGCGGCGTATCCGCAGAAGGAGAGTGCGGATCATGAAGATGACGATCGCTGGTGTGATTCTGCTCTTTTGTATCATTTTGATCATTATTGCGGTGCGGGCGCTGAAGAATAAAGGTGCGAAATCCGCTGAATCGGATTCGACAGCTTCCCAGCCGACGGAAACGGCATCGGTAAATCAGCTCAAAACGGATACCCTTGCATCTGCCGGAAACCTGGCAGCCATGTACGATTATGATAAGGCCATTGCTGCGATTGAGGCATATTCCGGCTATGAATCAGATACGGATATGACAGCCGCTATAGCAAACTATACCTCGGCAAAAAGCAGCTGCACGGCTGCTGATCTTTCAACTGTTCCCCACGTCTTTTTCCATTCCCTGATAAATGACAACCGCGCATTTCTCGTTACGGATCAGGTAACGCCTCTTCTGGTACAGGGAAACAATTCCGCCATGACGACAACCGGTGAATTCGATGCGATGCTGAACGATATGTACAAGGCCGGGTATGTTCTTATAGGCCTCGATGATATCGTCATAAAGACGGCGAATACGGACGGTACCGAGACTCTTGCGAAGAATACTGCGCTGATGCTCCCGGCAGGAAAGAAGCCTCTGCTCATGTCGGAAGACGATCTGAGTTATTATCATTTTATGGGAGAAAATGGAATACAGGGCTATGCGGATAAGCTGGTGCTGGACTCTGACGGAAAGGTAAAATGCCTTTTCACGGATAAAAGCGGCACGCAGCAGATCGGAGACTATGATATGGTGCCGAAGATCGACACCTTTATTTCAGAACATCCGGACTTCTGTTATCAGGGAGCCAGACCTACGGTTGCGCTGACCGGATATAACGGTGTGTTGGGATACCGGACGAATGATTACTATAAGGAAGGCCCGGATGGGGAGCATTTGAGCAGTGACCAGAAGGCTTACCTTACGAATCATCCGGATTACAATTATGATAATGAAGTTGCAGAAGCCACGAAGATTGCCGACGCGATGAAAGCGGAGGGCTGGACATTTGCCAGCCATACTTACGGACACTGGAATGCTTCGACGCATTCGGCGGAGGAGCTGGCAACGGACAATGAGCGATGGAATACAACGGTCCGGGATGTGGTAGGCGATACGGACAAGATCATCTTTGCTTTCGGAGCGGATATCGGTCCTGTGAACGGCTATAATGAAAGCAATGACAAGTTTACTTATTTCTTAAGCCAGGGCTATCACATTTACTGCAATGTCGACGGGAATATCGGCTGGACGGAATTCGGAAGTAATTATGTACGAACAGGCCGCGTCCCGCTTGACGGGGTTTCCATGTACAATGCCATGACGGAATCGGCGTCGTCCCATACGACCTATGCGCATGATTATGAGGTGCTGGGCATTAACGATATTGCTTCATTCTTTGATCCCGACCGTACGCTTGAATACTGCACGGCGGAGAGCTGACGGATAACGTCTGCAGGCATGGATATTTGCAAAGTGCAGCGGTAAATGAACACCCGGCTGAGGAAAGCCTGCTGCCTGCCGGTGAATTTTACGAATCAAGAGGAGGGGAGATTTGATAGTAGCTGTTTACGAGGATTATAAAAAGCTTCCGGGATCGCTTACTTTTAAGGAAATGGAGGAAATGCATGCCGGGATTGCCGAGGAAATCGGCGACGATCCGGATTCACTTGAATTATATGGGGAACTGCTGAAAAAGGCAGGAGATTACCTGAGCATCCGGAATGAGTGGCGGATGCTTTCTTTGCATGAAAAATGCGAGAACGACGGTGCGCGTACTGTCTGTCATGATTCTGTCCTGATCTGTATAAAAGCACTTTCACGCTGTCTGAGAAGCAGGGGAAAAGCCGTGAAGTGGCTCGATACTCTCGGCGATTTGGAAAAAGATCCCGGAAACCGCAGGCGCTGGGGGGATTTTGCCTGCTATCTGGCCTTTATTAATTCAGTAAACGGGAGATAACATAAAATATTTCATGATGAGGCGAAAAATGAAAAAGAAAATTGATTTTGCGTTTTATTCTTTTCCTCTATTCTTTTTTATGCTTATGCTATCCGTTGTACCTGTTTGCAGATGCCTCCATGATCCAGAACAAACTTGCTTACGATCTGGCAAAAAATATCGGACTTTCCGAATCACCGGACTGCAGATACGTGGATTTATGGATTGACGGTGAATATCAGGGCAATTACCTTCTGTGCGAGAAAGTTGAAATTGGGACAAACCGGGTCAACCTTAAAAATGAAACAGCTGTTCTTGTCGAACATGATGATGCCTATTATAAGGATGAGCCGGTATATGCATATAATGATAACTTTGGATACTTCACTTTAAAGGATAATCAAAGCGGAGATGATTCTGATTTATCCGGATTTCAAATTTTCAAAGAACGTATCAAAGGTCTTATCGATGCCCTTAATGCGCATGCCGACATGAGTACTATAAAGCAATATATCTCTGTCGAATCATTTGCAAAATATTATCTTGTTAATGAATACCTGCTTAATGGGGAATCATGTTTTACAAGTAATTATTATTATTATCTCGGAGATGACGGACTGATTTATAACGGCCCTGTATGGGATTTTGATTCCTGCATGAGTTCATATTATTTTCCGACATCTTCCAATTATTTCATTTTCGGTAATTTCATTTTCAACAGGCTAAGTTATTATCCGGAGTATAAAAGCATACTGAAAAATCTCTATGAAACAAACAGAAGCCTTTTTGAAAATCTTTCTTCAACGGTACAGACGACAGCGGATACAATCTCTGTCTCAGTAGAAATGGATAATAAACGATGGGACACATTCGGAAAGAGTACGTTGAAAGCACATGCCTTCGCTGATACTTATTCTGAAAATGTGGACTACGAAAAGATCTGGTTGGATGACAGGTATAGCGTATTTGAAACGGATCCGGCGGATTACAGACGAAAAGCTCAGACGTATGACGGAACGGATTATTATACGGTTTTCGATCCTGTTTATTATTTAAGGACGAATCCGGATGTTGCAAAAGTCTTCGGCGCTGATAACTATACGGGGGCTCTTGAGCATTTTATTATGTGCGGAATGAATGAAGGCAGGCAGGGAGTTCCGTATTTTAACGTCTATGCCTATCAGTACCGATATGCGGATTTGAGAAAGGCGTTTGGCGGTAATTTAAAGGCTTACTACCTGCATTATCTGTCAAAAGGGCTGAAGGAGGGAAGATCCGGATCATGGCCGTCTTACAGCGGAACAGGCGATGCGGCTGAGGACGGGAAAGTTTATACGATTACGCCGGCTAATGCTCCGCTTTCTTGTCTCGATGTATCCGGAGGTTCGGTTAAGAACTGCGCCAATGTTCAGCTTTATGAAAGCAACGGTTCGGACGCGCAGCGGTTCCTTTTCAGGGAGCAGAACGGTGTGTGGAAAATAACATGCTATAAAGGAGGAAAATGCCTTGATGTTTCCGGAGGATCGAAAGAAGACGGCGCCAATGTCTGGCAGTATATTTCAAACGGAACGGCAGCGCAGCAGTGGATTCTTACGCGGAATGCGAACGGCTCTTATTCAATTATAAGCACACTCGGAAAATCACTTGATATATCGGGTGCCGGAATAAGCAACGGAACCAATGTTCAGATGTGGAGAACGAACGTGTCAAAAGCACAGCAGTTCTACCTTAAAAAACAGGATGTTCCGGAAACTCTGGACGGAACCTATTCCATAACAACGGCCCTCGAAAGCTCAAATGTTCTGGAAACGGCTGACGGAAGCGGATCTGCAGGTGCCAATATCCGGTTGGGAACTTCCGGGAGAAAAAATTCAAAGCTCTTCACAGTCTATCATGACGGCAATGGATATTACTGCCTCATGAACGAGGGATCTGGTCTTATTGCGGATGTACAGGGTGCCGGCATATCAGACTGTACGAATATTCAGCAGTGGAACTGCAACGGGTCGGCGGCACAGCAATGGACGATTAATCAGAACAGCGACGGAACGGTGACTTTCATTTCGGCCTGCAACGGAAAAGCCATGGATGTCGCGGGAGGAAACCCGGACAGCGGTACAAATGTCTGGTGCTATACCCCCAACGGTACAAACGCCCAGAAATGGTACTTAAATTGATTTTATGATACAGTCTCTTATGAAACATGAAAAATGATAAAAAAAGAAGCCGTCCTTTTCAGACGGCTCCTTTTTTCAGGTTTTCTTTCGGCTTCGTGTTCATATAAAAGCTTCATCCTCTTTCTGAGGTTTTTCTTTATCCGGAGGTTTCC
>DCDB01000209.1 GCA_002316215.1 Lachnospiraceae bacterium UBA1066
AAAACTCTCAGAAGATATTTTTTCATATATTAAAAGAGAGTACTATACAGCTTCCGGGCGCTGTGCGATTAAGACGCAGACAGCACTTCTGCTTACGCTCAAATATCATCTTTCGGATAATGAGGATCTGGTCCGGAAGATGCTTCGAAAGCTTTTCAAAGATGCAGGGGATAAGCTGAAGACAGGCTTCATTGGAACGCCGATCCTGTGCGACGTTCTTACGGAAAACGGGATGGGAGATCTTGCCTGGAAACTGCTTTTAAATGAAGACTACCCCGGATGGCTTCACGAGATTTCTCTGGGCGCGACAACGATCTGGGAAAGATGGAACAGTGTGCTTGATGACGGAAGCATTTCCAGCACGGGCATGAACAGCCTGAATCATTATTCTTATGGCTCCGTTACGGAATGGATTTTCCGTTATGCAGCGGGAATCTGTCCGGACACTTCCGTTCCGGGATTTCGAAAAGTGGACTTTGTACCGATGCTGAACTGGAAGACAGGCTTTGTAGATGCGGAATATGATTCGCCGGCGGGCAGGTACCGGCTTTCCTGGAAAATCAAAGATCCGACGCATGTGGAAATTAAAGTAAGCGTTCCCTTTGGATGTACAGCGTCACTTGACCTTCCGAAAGCAAATCCGTCTGTTTTTGAACAAAAGGAAAATCCGATGCTGCAGAATGTAAAGAACGGTAAATGCATGCTCACGGCAGGGGAGTATTTCATTTCCTACAGGTCATCGGAACCTCTTAAGAAGATTTATACCATGGACACGCCGATTTCGGAAATTATGGATGATCCGGATCTTCAGAAGAAAATCGAAAAGATTTTACCGATGGGCCAGGTCCCGGATATGTTCTGGAATTTGTCTTTCCATGATTTCGCCGACCGGTTCGGCACACGTATAAGCAAAGAAGAACTTGAAGAGGTAGAATCCGTTTTAGCAAAATGAAGACTGCGGGAAACGCAAAGCGCTGAAACAACCCGAAGCATTCGGGTATCAAAAGGTACTTTTGATCTTTATATCAAAAATATAACTTAATAAGATTATAACAGGATGCAGGTGCCGGAAAAACAGATCCGGCACCTGCATCCTGTTATGATGGCGGAAATATAGAAATAGCAGAATATTGTATTCGTATTTTAATGGCTTCAGGATGGATTGCAGGAATTGCGGAACAATAGAGTTATTTCAGACACCGCAGGGCAAGTACCGCAGGGCAGGTACCGCAGGGCAGGTACCGCAGGGCAAGTACCACAAGGCACGTATCGCTGGGCAGGTACCGCAGGCATCAAAAGTCACTTATTCCCCTGCTTTGTATGTTATAATGAAAAAAAAGCGGAGTCCGGTATGAGTGAATATAAGATTTATTTAGTAGAAGATGACGAGGTCATTGCAGAGCATGTCGCAAGGCAGCTTGGCGGCTGGGATTATGATGTGAGCATAGCTTCTGACTTTGAACATGTTTTGGATGAATTTGTGAGGCTGTCGCCTCAGATGGTGATTCTGGACATCGGCCTGCCGTTTTTTAACGGCTTTCACTGGTGTTCTGAAATCCGCAGGATTTCCAGGGTTCCGATCCTGTTCCTTTCCTCGGCATCGGATGGGATGAACCAGGTTCTGGCCATGAATATGGGCGGAGACGACTTTGTATGCAAGCCGTTTGAGATGCCGGTTCTTGCGGCAAAGGTTCAGGCTCTTTTGAGGAGAACCTATGATTTTGGAGCACCCCAAAAGATACTGAAAGCCGGTGGGGCTGTCTTTAACCTTTCGGATGGAACCCTGCGCTTCGAAGGTCAGGAAATCAGCCTGACGAAAAACGAAATGAAAATGCTGCAGCTTCTTTTTGAAAATAAAGGCAGTGTCGTGACCCGGGATGCCCTGATGCAGCGGCTGTGGGACTCGGATGAATTTGTGGACGAGAATACCCTGACGGTCAATATGACGCGTCTGCGCAGAAAGCTCGCGGACATGGGAATCCACGACCTTATCCGGACCAGGAAAGGTCTGGGATATATTGCCGGAGAAAATCCATGAGTAAATCCGAGAGTAAATCCGAGAGTAAATCCGAGAGTAAATCCATGAACAGATGCATGAATAAATCCACATGCGGATTCAGGAAGAAAGCCGCAGTATTTTGGGGCGATTACAGGTTTTTGTTCCTTTTCTACCTTTCGGAAACTGCGTGCGCGGCCGTGATCTTCACTTTGTATAGTCTTCCGGCAGAAGCGTTTTTCTATTTCTGGATTCTGACATCAGGAATATTTTTCATTCTTTTGATGTCTGCATTTTTACATAACAGGGAAAAACGGAAAATGCTTCTTGAAATACTGGAGAATATCGAAGCGCAGTCCTGCGTTTTTCCGAAAGCTGACGGGGTAAATGAGAGGCTTTATCAGAAAATAGCGAAGAGTCTCCTTACAGGGCGTGAAAGCTATAAATCCGGGAGCCTTTACGCGAAGGAGGAAATGCTGGAATTCTGCACGATGTGGTCCCATCAGATGAAGACCCCGATTGCGGCAATGCAGCTTCTTCTGGATGAAGAAAAGCCGGATACGCCGGCGGTTAAGGCCGAGCTCCTGAAAATCAGTGATTACTCGGAAATGATTATGACCTATCTGCGCCTTGGCAGCGAGTCGACAGATTACATTTTCCGAAAGGTTTCTCTCGATGCTGTCGTCCGGGAAGAAATCCGCAAATACTCTAGGCTTTTTATCCTGAAAAAAATACGTCTGGAGTTTACGGAGACCGGACGTCTGGTTATTACGGATGAAAAATGGCTTGGATTCGAGATCGGGCAGATTATTTCCAATGCCCTGAAGTACACAAAGAGGGGCGGAAATGTCCGGATCCGCAGTGAGGGGGAAAAACTGCTGATTGAAGATGACGGCATCGGGATCCGGCCTGAGGATCTGCCGCGCATTTTTGAGAAGGGTTTTACCGGACATAACGGAAGAGAGGATAAAAAAGCAAGCGGTCTGGGCCTCTGGCTGTGCGGGCAGGTTTCAAAGAAAATCGGAAACAGTATCAGTATCCGCTCGGAAGCCGGAAACGGAACGACGGTTATCCTTTCCATATCCGACGGCCCTGCAGTGGTCGAATGAAAATTCGGAAAAAAGAAACGGGCAGAAGCCTGAAGACATGCAAAGAACAGGAATTGCAGGAAAGCCAGAAACCATGCAGAAGTAAGGAACCTTACAAAAATGTAAGACAGGAGGCCGGAATGTAAGCCAAAACGATGGCTGAAGTTCCGGCTTTTTTATATACTATGGTACAGCGCTGAAAGGCTGGCAGTTCTTTTGTCTGTGGAAATTTTTTTTGCCTCGGACGTGCAAAATATCAATGAAATCATTTTTTACAGGCAGGCGATTCGGCCTGTAAGGTATTAACCGGGAGGAAGAATTATGGCATTGCTGGAAGTCAGTCACTTACAAAAAATATATAAGACACGTTTTGGAGGCAGCCAGGTGGAGGCTCTGCACGATGTGAATTTTGCAGTTGAAAAAGGGGAATATGTGGCAATCATGGGTGAATCCGGTTCAGGAAAGACGACCCTTTTGAATATTCTGGCAGCACTGGACGTCCCGACTTCGGGAAAAGTCGTCTTAAGCGGAAGAAGTTTTGAAGAAATATCCGAGAGGGAACGTGCTGTTTTCCGCAGGGAACATTTAGGCTTTGTGTTTCAGGATTTTAACCTGCTGGATACGCTTTCGGTCAGGGATAACATTTATCTGCCGCTGGTTCTGGCGGGCAAAAATTACCGTGTAATGGAAAAGACGCTGTCTCCGGTCGCGGAAAAGCTGGGCATTACGAATATTCTTGAAAAGTTCCCGTATGAAATATCGGGAGGCCAGAAACAGAGAGCGGCTGCTGCGAGAGCGCTTATTACAAAACCGGAAATCATCCTTGCGGATGAGCCGACCGGCGCTTTGGATTCAAAATCCTCAGACGCTCTTTTGCATATTTTTACGGAAATAAATCTCTCCGGCCAGACCATTTTAATGGTCACACATTCCGTGAAAGCAGCCAGTAGCGCGAACCGTATCCTGTTTCTTAAGGATGGAGAGGTGTACCACCAGATTTATCGCGGCAATGAGACAAATGAAGGTCTTTTCGCAAAGATATCCGGCACGCTGACCATTCTTGCACAAGGCGGTGAGATTTATGCATGAACGTTTTTTTTATCCGAAGCTGGCTTTTACCGGCATGCTTCGGAATAAGAGGATTTTTCTTCCATATCTGCTTTCCGTGATCGTGATGGCCGGAATGTTCTATGTCCTTATGTTTATTTCAACGGATAAGATGATCGGACAGATGCCGGGAAGCAGTCAGCTGACAATGCTGCTTTCATTCGGCTGTCTGCTTGTTGGATTCTTTTCATTTATCATCATGCTTTATACGAACAGCTTTGTTATGAAAAACCGTCAGAAGGAACTGGGAGTATATTATATCCTCGGTATGGAAAAAAGGCATATTGCGTATCTTCTTTTCTTCGAAGGAATCTATATGGCGATTGCCGGTATCGCAGGAGGAATCCTGGCGGGCATTCTTTTCTCGAAGCTTGTACTGCTGTTTCTTCTGAAACTTATAAAGCTTCCGGTCGTTATGGGCTTTTCCGTAAGCGGAGCCGGGATTGCTGCGACAGCTTTTCTTTTTGCTGTTATTTTTATTTTTACTCTCATTTTAAATTTAGCCCGTATCGGCAGAATGAAGCCGGTAGAGCTTCTTCACGGCGGGGAAAGCGGAGAGCGGGAGCCAAAATCAAAGATTTTTCTTGCGGTCGTCGGGACGGCCGCCCTGGTTTCCGGATATCTTATTGCAAATCTTATAGAAGATCCGGTGGCGGCGCTCGTGTATTTCCTGCTTGCGGTTTTTCTTGTAATTATCGGTACGGAACTGCTCTTTACTTCGGGTTCTGTTTCCGTCCTGAAAATGCTCCGGGCAAATAAAAAGTATTTCTATAAGCCTCAGCATTTTACAACGGTTTCCGGTATGCTCTACCGCATGAAGCAGAATGCCGTCGGGCTTGCAAATATCTGTATTCTGTGCACAATGGTCCTTGTTGCCGTATCAACGACGCTTTCTATGTATGCCGGGGCAGAAGATTCTATCCGGGAGATGTTTCCTCATGACGTAAGCATCCGGATACTGTCGGGTGAAGGAGGTGAGGATACGGCAAAAAAGATCATTTCCATGGCTCAGTCGGACGCGGCAGCAGAGGGACAGGAAATTCTTGATCTTCAGTCCTATGATATGCTGTCATTTTACGGGACGCTCAACGGCGACAGCATTTCTGCTGAAAATTATTCAGGGACAGAGACTTTTACCGGAAGGGCGGTGACGGCGGCAGCGTACGAACAAATGACCGGTAAAAAAGCGGATCTTGCAGAAAATGAAGTTTTGAACATGGGAATGAACCAGAAGTTGCCGGCGGACTTTTCTTTTGCCGGCGGGCAGTATAAAGTAAAAGATAGATTTGACGGAATGCTTTTTGGCGGTGAATGGCTTTCTGCTGCGGAGAAGATACAGCTCTTCGTCGTAAAGGATGAATCTGTTCTAAGTAAGTGGGCAGAAGAGGTTACGAAAAGCGACAAAAGTGAGATGGTGGGACAGGAGACGGATATCACCTTTAACTTAAGCGGCGATGACAAGCAGCAGCTTGCTTTTGGTGATTCTTTGGAAAATAAAACGGATGACAGCCTGCATTATATTTACCGGACGAAGGCTGCCAATAAACAGGATTTCTACATTACCTATGGCGGCTTCCTTTTCCTTGGCATCTTCCTGGGTATCCTTTTCCTTGTCGTGACGGCAATGATTATCTATTACAAGCAGGTGTCGGAAGGCTATGATGACCGCAAGCGTTTTGAAATCATGCAGAAGGTGGGCATGAGCATGGAGGAGGTAAAGAGTACGGTAAAGGCACAGATCCTGACGGTCTTCTTCCTTCCGCTTATTGTAGCCGGTATCCATGT
Organism: Lachnospiraceae bacterium UBA1066; assembly: GCA_002316215.1. Lineage (GTDB taxonomy): Bacteria > Bacillota > Clostridia > Lachnospirales > Lachnospiraceae > Chordicoccus. The sequence continues at coordinate 5,977 of DCDB01000209.1, forward strand.
CTTCGGTGCCTTCCATATGATATCGAGAATGCTGCTTTTGTTCGGTATCTCAAATCTTTTGCTGTTCGCCGTATGCACGCTTGTAACGCTGGGTGTTTTCAGCTTGATTTATGCCCTGGTATACTGGTCGACGGCAAAAACTTACTATAATATCGTAAGGAGAAATTGAGTAAGAAACGTAACATTTTTTACAGAAGACGCTTTTATTCAGGCCCGTCTCTGTATTTCTTTGCGGGGATTCCGGCATATTTTTTAAATGACCGGCAGAAATAATTGTAATCGGAAAATCCGACCATGTCTGAAATCTGTGTGACCGGCAGATCCGTATCGCGGAGGAGCTTTTTAGCCTCCGCGATACGCAGTGAACGGATATGCTCCGCGATTCCGCATCTGTAATATAAGCTGCACACTTCATAAAGCCTGGTCTTGCTGATACCCAGATACTCCGTTATGGTCTTTACGGAAAGATTTTCCGAAAGATGTTCACGGATATACTGATCCATATTCCGGGTAAAAATATCCCGCTTTATGTGTATTGTGTTCTTCAGGATGAGATAGAAGGTGCAGGCTTCCATGATTTTTGCGGCAGCCTTAATCTGCCCGCTGTTCTTTATGGGGATATCTTCCGCCATGGAAAATATTTCCCCGGCTTCTTTTTTTACCGGCCCGGTATTTTTCCTTAAGATTTCTGACAGAGCTTCGGTATCTGCTGCATCTGAGATCTGGCCGAACATCATGTAGCCGATAACTTCACCGCTGTCCATAAGCGGGGCTGCGGCTTCAATCAGGCCGGCATGGCAATGATAGATGACCAGATGCTTTTCTTTTTGGCATTTCTGAAATGAGGTGCGGTCACTCTCATCGCACTGTTTTCTGGCCGTATTGTTATTTTTCATGATCTGGCAGAATCTGCAGTGCGTATGCGGATAGGAAATAAGTTCATGGTAATTCTGGTCAAAAAGAACAATGCGGATTCCTGTCAGCAGAAAGAAATCCTCCATCAGTTCTTTCATTTCATTTTCACTGTATTCCAAATGCATATTATCCTCCCGGCTTCGTTCTTTCCCGAATGACCATACCTTATCATAATCTGTAAAAAAATAAAAGATTTCGGAAGAATTTACAGTTTTCCGGACAGAAGTATCTATTATTCGGAAGTGTAAGGGGGTATTCTTACCTTAAAAGTGATGCGGAGACTGTATCCGCGCAAGGAGGGGAAATGTTAGTTAATCTGAAAGAAATCCTGAAAATAGCAGAAGAAAAATCCTTTGCCGTCGGTTCCTTTAATACTCCGGATTACGAAGCGCTGGAAGGCATTATCGCGGCGGCCGAAGAACTGAAGATGCCGGTCATTATCCAGCACGCCCAGTGTCATGAAGGAATTATCCCATTGAAGGAAGCGGCGCCTCTTATGCTTGCGGCGGCGAAGAAAGCGGATGTTCCTGTTTGTGTGCATCTGGATCACGGCGAGACACTGGAGTACCTGAAGGAAGCGCTGGAGCTGGGCTTTACGTCCATTATGTACGACGGTTCCACGCTGCCGTATGATGAGAACCTGGAAAATACGATAAAAGCCTCCGGAATGGCACACGCTGCCGGCGCTTCCATCGAGGCGGAGCTTGGCTCTATGGGGCGGAGGGAATCCGGTTCGGGTGACCGGACAGGCTCCGAGGATGAATCGAAGATTTATACAGATCCGATTCTGGCGAAAGATTTTGTGGCCAAAACGAAGCTTGATGCTCTTGCCTGCTCTTTCGGGACGACGCACGGAATTTATCTGACGGAGCCGAAACTGGATTTTACCGTCGTAGAGCGTGTTCGGAAAGAAACAGGAGGCATTCCGGTCGTCATGCACGGAGGTTCCGGAGTCACAGAGGAGGGCTTCCGGTCAGCTATTCTTGCCGGTGTCCGTAAGATCAACTATTTTACCTACATGGATAAATCCGGCGGGACTGCCGCAGCGGATTGGATCAGGAACCTGCCGGAAGGCAAGCCTGTGTTCTTTACGGATCTTGCAGTCGCGGCGAGGAAGGCCATGAAGGAAAATGTGAAGCAGGCAATCCGTATCTTCGGAATGATGGAAGGATGATGCATAAAATGGAGAAGAAAAAAATGACGTTTGCTCTTGCTTTCTGCAACCGCGGCTTCATGCCCGGTGAATTGATTTACGGAGCAAGAGACGACATGATAAAGGCAGTTACGGATGCCGGGTACGGTTATCTTGCAATGGATAAGGATGCGACGAGATACGGCGGTATCGAGACGAGGGAGGAAGGCCGGCTTTATGCAAAGTGGCTGAAGGAACATGAAGGAGAGTATGACGGGGTTATTTTTTCCATGCCGATTTTTGCAGATGAAAACGGAGCCGTGACAGCGCTTCAGGATGCCGGCGTGCCGGTCCTTCTTCAGGCATATCCGGACGAAATCGGAAAGATGGATTTTGCGCACAGGCGGGATGCCTTCTGCGGAAAATTTTCGGTAACGGATGTCTTCACACAGTACGGACTGCCCTTTACAGTCCTGAAGCCGCACGTTGTGCATCCTCTGTCGGAAGCATTTGCGCAGAACCTGAAGGATTTTGCTGCCATCTGCCGTGTTGTGAATGGAATGAAGCGTTTTACAGTCGGATGTATCGGAGCCAGGACAACGGCTTTTAAGACAACGCGCTTCGATGAGCTGACGCTGCAGAAATACGGAATCACTGTGGAATCCTTCGATCTTTCAGAATTGATTTATAAGGTGGGGCAGTACAAAGACGACGATGAAAAAGTACTGGAGAAAGAAAAGCGTCTGACGAGTTACACGGACTTTTCAAAAGTCCCGTCATCCAACCGTAAAACCCTGGCGAAGATTTCAGTCGTTATCGACGACTATATCGCGGAATACCGCCTGGATGCGCTTACCCTGCGCTGCTGGAATGAAATGGAGACCATCCTGCGCGTCTGTCCCTGTGTTCTTTTAAGCGAGCTGAACGACCGGGGAATCCCTGCTTTCTGCGAGATCGATCTTTGCTCGGCACTTACGATGCGGGCGATGATGCTGGAGAGTGAGGAGCCTGCGGCCGTTCTCGACTGGAACAATAATTACGGCGATGATGAAAATAAGGTCATCCTGTTTCATTGCGGTCCGGTAGCCCAGTCTCTTATGACGGCGATGGGAACCGTGACGGAGCATAAGATGTTTGCTAAGGGCGACCCCGGCTCCGGATGGGGAACCAATGAAGGCAGAATCCGTTCCTTCCCGATGACCTTTGCAAATTGTCAGACCAGGGACGGAAAACTGGTTGTCTATGCCAGTAATGCGGAATTTACGGATGATGCGATTGAAGACGGATACTTCGGATGTGCAGGCGTCGCAAAGATACCGGATCTTCAGAATAAGCTGATCCGCCTTGCAAGAGGAGGCTTTAAGCATCATACTTCGGTCGGTGTCGGCTGTCAGAAAGAAATCCTGAGGGAAGCCTTTACGACATACCTTCATTATGACTGGGTTGACATTGACAGCTGATCCGAAAGGAGAACGGAATGCTGATTGGCGGATTGGATATAGGAACAACCGGATGCAAGCTGACGCTTTTTAATGAAGAGGGGAAAAGAATCCATAAAGAATACTCTGATTATCCGGTGATGCGTTCTTCCGGTATTCATGAAGTGGATGCGGAAGCCATTTTCGAAGGCGTAAAGAAGGTGCTTCGCGGAACGGCAGGGCAGTATCCCAAAATAGCCGGTATCGGCGTGACGAGCTTCGGTGAAACTTTTGTTATGACGGATGAAAGCGGCAAACCGCTGCGGCCGGCTATGCTTTATACCGATCCGCGGGGAAAAGAGCAGTGCGAACGGCTTTGTAAAAAAATTGATCCCAAAAAGGCAGCAGAGATTTCGGGCGTTAAACCGCATGAAATGTATTCCCTGCCGAAGCTTATGTGGATCAAAGAAAATGAACCGGAACTTTATGCAAAGGCGAAACATGTTTTCCTGATGGAGGATTATATTGTCTTTCTGCTGACCGGAAAGGCAGCAATCGATTATTCCCTTGCAGCAAGGACGATGGGGTTTGATATCCGGAAGCTTTGCTGGAGCAGAGAAATATTCGATGCAGCCGGAATTGACGCGGATCTTCTGTCAAAGCCCGTACCGGCGGGAACCATGGCCGGTACGGTTACGGCCGAAGCCTCGCATCTGACAGGGCTTGGAACAGAAACGAAAATAGTATATATCAGTCATGATCAGATTGCAGCTGCTGTCGGAGCCGGCGTCTTTGATTCTGCAAGCGCGGTAGACGGTGCCGGAACGGTAGAATGTATAACGCCGGTTTACGACAGCGTCCCTGACATGGAAGTCATGACAAGAGGAAACTATGCCGTTGTGCCGTATGTGATTCCGGGAAAATATGTCTGTTATGCTTTCTCCTATACCGGCGGAGCGCTTATAAAATGGTGTCTGGATACGATTGCAAAGAAAGAAAAGGAAGAGGCGGAACAAGAGAAAACAACGGTAAATGAATTGCTGGAATCCCGTTCAGAAAGTCCGACAGGCCTGCTTGTCCTGCCGCATTTTGCCGGTGCGGCGACACCGTACATGGACACCGGGTCCAAAGGCGCCATACTGGGTCTTACGGAAGAGACAACGGCGGCGGATATTTACAGGGCCTGCATGGAAGGCGTTGCCTATGAGATGCTGCTTAATCTGGAATATCTGAAGGATTCGGGAATTCATTTCCAAAACCTTCGGGCGACCGGAGGCGGTGCGCACTCTGTGGAATGGATGCAAATGAAGGCGGATATTCTGAACATGAGAATTACATCGCTTGATATCGTAGACGCCGGAACAGTGGGAAGCGCAATGCTGACGGGAATTGCCATCGGATGTTTTGAAAATCTTGGGCAGGCGGCGGATATCATGGTTCACGAGGCTGCTGTCTATAGTCCGGATGAGGAGAAACATCGCCGGTATATGGATATTTATAAACGCTACCGGAAACTGTATGAAGCAGTGCGGGGACTTGTATAAAAAATGGAGCGGACATCCTTCGGATTGCCGCGTCCGCAAGTGCGAATATCACAGACCATAGAAAATATGGCTGTGATATTTTTTACTATATGGCGCAGGCGTCAGGAGGTACTTTTGATTTATGCCTTATGTAAAAATCAGAGATAATAAATCATCTCTGAAAGGAAAGCTGTATTTCAAATATCTGTGAAATATGAAATAAAACAGTGAAATGTGATATAGATGATTCGGACGTTACATTACAATAACAAATAAGAGCGATAAGAGCAATAAGAATAAGGAGCAGTTTTTCAGGCTTTAGAAAGGGCAGGTTATGAGAAAACAATTATTTGGGGATGACTGGATCTTTAAAAATGAAAAGGGGATAACAAAAAAAGTTACTTTGCCGCATGATGCCATGCAGGAAGAGACAAGAAATGAAAAGGCTCCGTCCGGGAGCGGCGGTGCTTATTTTCCCGGAGGCTGCTATGAATATTCGAGAACCTTCATGGCGCCGGAAGAATGGAGAGACCGGGATGTGATTCTGGAATTTGAGGGGATCTATCCGATGGCGGAGATCAGTCTGAACGGGTGCAAAGTCGGAAGCTGCAGCTACGGCTATTCCGGATATCGTTTTTTACTGGACAATCTGTCCTATGGCTCCGGGAACATCCTTAAAGTGACGGTAAATGGTTCCCAAAAACCGGACAGCCGCTCGT